>JANQHZ010000364.1 GCA_028282445.1 Candidatus Binatia bacterium
GCTACGCCAGGTGCAGCCCGCAGTCGACACAGCATCCGTCGACCAGCGGCGCCGCGGTTCCGCAGGCGGGACACGGCGGCTCGCCATCTGGCTCAGCGCCGTCGCGCCGGGTGGTGCGGTCGACTTCGATCGTGCCCTCTTGCCGAAGGGACTCCATCCAGTGGTCGCGCATCATCTCCGCGTACCGGGGAACGTCTTGCTCCTGCACGAGGAGCTCCAGCTTGGTGCCTCAAGATGTGGTGCGGCACCGATCCAGCGAGACCTCGATCCCACTCGCCTCGCAACGCGAGATGAGCTCTTTGATGTAGTCGATCGGACCCTGTGCGACGGCGACGTAGTTTTCACTCATGTGCCATCAGTATCGAGTCGCAGGGGAGCGGGGCAAGCTGGCGGTTGGGGCTGGTCGCCGAGCCCAGGGCGGGGGGCTGACGCCGCCGGTTCGCCGGGCCAGAAGCATGGGGTCGGCTGGGACCGGGCGATCCAGCGCTAGCCTTGCGTTCCGACGGCGGACCGATTACATTAGTCTTGTTTTAAGACTTACTGCAGTGGTGAGTGACTTTCCGTTGCTTCGAATGAGCTAGGGGGGCCCAATGACGACCGATCTTTGGATGGTGACGTGGTGTGCGGCGCTGACGCTGGCGATTCCGAACATCTACATCGCCGGCTATGCGGTTCTAGTGCCGGGAGCCGTGAGGTGGGGGGTCGGCAATCGAGACGAGAGTTTCTCGATGCCCGACTGGGTGGAGCGTTCGAAGCGCGCTCACGCCAATATGGTCGAGAATCTTGCGCCCTTCGCTATCCTGGTCCTGGTTGCGCACATCTCGGGCAAGGCCAACGAAACGACGGCATTCTATTCCACCGTCTTTTTCTGGTCACGCGTGGCCCACTTTGCCGTCTATGCGGCGGGCATCCCGTACGTCCGCACGCTCGTCTTTACGGTCGGCCTGATCGCGGAGCTGCGTATCCTACGCCAGCTCTTCTAGCCGCCTGCCCGGTTCGCCGCATACGTCCCCGTTTTCGCCGGCAGTTGGGGGAGGGTGCTTGAATTCCTTTCCGCGCTCGCGCTTGATCGCGTGAAGGGAGATGTAAGGTGAGCTTGCCGACCAGGATGGCGATCGACGAGCGGACGGGTCGTAGGTATTACCTCGACCAGCCGCAGGCGATCCGTGACGACGACGCGCTGGTCTTCATTCTCTCCTTACACGGCGGCGGCTCTTCCGGCGCCTTCCAACGCCTGTACTTCCCGGCCTACCAGTACTGCGACGCCCTGCGCCTCGTCGTCGCCGCGCCTACGGCCGCGACGGTCGACCCCTATCGGCACTGGGTAGGAGATGCGGATGACGAGCACCTGCGCAACATCGTCGATCAAGTACTCGCACGCTACGGGCACGAGCGCATCGCGGCGTTCTGGCTCGCCGGCCACTCGCACGGCGGCATTACGTGCAATCGCCTGCTGCGCGACGAGTTCTTCCAACAACGGGTCGACGGTTGGCTGAGCTTGTCGGGCGGCCGGATCGGTGGAATCGAAGTCGTCGACAATTTCTTTCCACCGGGAAGGCCGGCCGCGTCCTCGGGCACGGTCGCTTCGAGCACCCGGCCGACCGGTGGTCGGAGGGCGCGGATTGGCACCGCCACTGCACCGGAGTGCGACCTCTCGTTCATTTTCGCCGTGGGCGAGCACGAGATGGTTTCGCTGCCTCGGTCCTCGCCCTGGGCCGAGCGTTGCGGCGCCGGTGCCCGGGTGGAACGCGCGCTCGTTGTCGACGAGCGTCCGGGGTTTGTCCACGATCTAATGCGCGAAGGAATGTCGACACCCGGCTGGGGCCGCGTCGCCCGGCCGGGAAGCGCGCGTGTCCTCGAGTACCCGAACGCTCGCGACGGGCGGGTGATCGCCGATGTGGTGCGTCTCGACAAAGGCCATACCGAGGGGCTCGAGCCGAATGTCACGCGCGCGATCGTCGATCTGATGGTGTCCGCCCCAGGCGCTAAGGCTCGACGGCACCGAGAGCGATCCCGGGAGTCGCGAGGCACCATGACCAAGGCACCGACTTGAGCCCCGAGTCCGGGGCCTGCTCCTTCGATCTGCCAGGGGCTCCGGGCTTTGCGCTGAACAACGGAACGCCATCCTCGGCGAGCGCCTCCTCCTTGTGCCTGTAGCCCTCGTCGCCCGCACATCCCACCGCGACCACTGGCGCCGCAACGGCGACCAACGCCCGTCGCCGAGCTCTTCCCGTCACCGAATCACCTCGCCGAGTGGCGGGTGGCCGAGCGGGTCACCCCAATTCCTCTATCGCCTCACGAAGATTGCGATGGAAGTGAACGATGGCGCTCTCGAAGTGACCGAAGGTGAAGTGGTCGTTGGCTCCGCTTCCGATGCTGCGCTGGATGCTCTCGACCAGGGCGAGGTCTTCCTCGGCGCCTGTAGTGTTCACGAACTGTGCATCCCTCCTCGCCGCTTCCGCGGCGGCCGGGTCTCCGCCGGTGTGGGCGAGGGAGTAGGCGACCATCATGGTGCGGCCGACGTCCAACGGCTCGAGTATGACGAGGTTGGTGTGATGGGACAGCACGGCGATGAGCGTGTTCGGGAAGATGTGGTAGATGTAGGTGAGCCGGCCTTCGACCCGGCGTTCTGCTTTCGGGACATCCGCCAGCTTTTCGATGCGGCGGAAGGGAAATGTGACCCGGCTGTTGCGGCCGGAGAGCTCGATCAAGTTCAGGTTGTCGTATCCATACGGATAGAATGTCTCACGGTGGCCGAAGCGGATGTGGTAGCCCTCGATCGATCCTTCGAGCGACACCTTCCAGTTCACTTGCGCCTCGGTATGATGCGTGTCGATGAGGTCTTGGTCGGGCGAGATCAACTCGTCCTGAAAACCTCCCAAATCGGCCTCGCTCGTCTCGCCGTTCTGTCGTACGAACACGAGCCCCGCTCGTTCCTCGGCGAAGACTGGTACGAGGCCGTGATCGTTTTTGTCCAGGCCGGGGAAGCCGCGCTCGTGCGGGACATTGCGGAGTTTCCCATCGAGTTGGTAGGCCCATCCGTGATACGGGCAGACGAAAGCCTTCGCGCAGCCTGCTCCTTTTGCCACCTCGCTACCTCGATGACGGCACGCGTTTCGAAAGGCGCGTACTCGACCGTCCTCTCCGCGGACGACGAGCAGTGGGATCCCCGCAGCGTTTCGCGCGATGTAGGAGCCCGGCTCGGGTAGTGCGGCCGACGGGCAGAAGGGCACTGCCGTTCCGCGTAGGACCTCCAACTCACGACGAAAGCGCTCGGCGCTTCGGTAATTGTCCACCGGTTCGCGCCAGACTTCGTTCCCCTCGTCGGTCGTACGATTGCGGACGTGGGAGAGAACTCGTTCGGCGACATCCTGGTCTTTCAAGAAGCTATGCATGGATGGTCTCGTTTCAGTGAGCTAGTTTGCGTGGGCGGTTCAACATGACGGCGTGGCCGGTGGCAGGTCAAGTCCATCCTGTCGACGCGGAATCGCTCCATGAGGTGCACAGTTCGCAGGCTTACTGGAATGCTGAGGAGCCCAGTGGCAGCGGCGATTGGGCAATTCGCACGCAGCTGCAGTTTCTATTCCCCGAGCGCCGGGAGTAGCCGATCCTACTGGGGCGCGGAGCTTCTTGACCTACGGACGGGAGTCCTCGAACGGCAGAACGAAGGGGTAGCGTCCGTGCCGACGTTGCACCTGGGCGAGATCCATCTCCTGATCGACGAGGGGGCGTCCTCGTCGGCCGTTGAGCCGCACCATCGCGTTGGCGGTTACCTTGACTCTCCGTCCTCGGGCGGTGTGCAGGTCGCGAAGGTGGTGAGCCAACTGCAGGATCATGTCGGGGTCGCCGACGGTTTCGGACAGTTGGGTGGGGGTCAGGTACTTGCGCGGATTCTCGATCCAGCTTTCGCCTGTTTCGAGATCTCGGATCTCGTACCTCAGGTAACCACTTTTCGATCGCAACATCATTCGCCAAGCAAAGTTGTGTCCGGCCTCCGTCCAGCTGGTCCAGCCGTCGAAGAAAAAGCGTCGACTCGGAACTGCGATCTGGATCGACACGAAGATCGCCAGCGCCGCGGCGATTGCCCTCTTGTGGATGGTTTGTATCGATTCAGGGGCTCGTCCTGAGTTAGGGAGTCTGGTTCGCAGTAGGGGGAGGTTTCGAAACGTCTCGGGCGGGAAGAACATCGATGTGGCGACGATTGAGAACCAGGGGAAGCTTCCGATTCCAAACGTAGCGACGTTGGCTAGATGGAACGCGACGATGAGTGTGAATCCGATCCAACGCGTCTTGCTCCAGAGCATCGCCGGGACAACCGACAGATCGAGAACGAGACCTGCGTAGCTCATGACGTAGGGAGTCGCCGGGATTGCGAACAGATGGCCAATAATCGGGTAGGAGGTGCGTACGCCCAACCATTTCTTCAACGGCAGCGCCTGGAGCCAGTCCGGGTCCAACTTGTTGATGCCGGCGAAGACGTACACCACCCCCATCTGAAATCGCAGTAGGTACAAGGTCCAAGCGGGTACTTGGGTGCGGGCTAGTTCGGGACGCCGCCTGACGTCGAGCGAGACCGCGGCGTTGGCCGGAATGCAGGTGAGAATCCCGGCAAATAGGCAGTACAGATAGGTGTGGTTGATGTAGGCAGACTTCTCCATCAGAAACAGAGTCGACAGGCCGATGGTCAGCACCAGAGCCGCCGCACGGTAGTACAAGCCGATTGTCACGAAGAGCGCGGCGACCACGTTGGCGGTCATGTGCGCGTACACCAGGGCCGGCGGCCCTGGCTGGAGCCAGGGAGTTAGCAGGAATGAGAAGTGAAACGTCGCTTCGACGTATGGTTCCTTGAAGTTGGTGGCCGCCTCTCCGATCAGCTCCATCGTGATCAGCGCACCGCCGAGAATGCGAAAGAAAACCAGCGGCGCAATATCGACGGGCTTGAACAGTTTCTCGATCATCGGGCGCTTCGGATCAGGACGTTCCCTGTGGCAACTGTTGTCGAGTCGCTTTCTGAGGAAGTCCCCGGGCCGCTCCCTTGGGAAAGCTGCCGGGCAGGGCAATCGAGTATCCATATACGATCGGAGGCGTCAAAGATCGGAGCCGAGTCCATTGGCCTCCGGACTCACTTTTTCGCAGTCTGAGCTCTCCGCATGTTACCGACGAGATTTGAATAAGCGCCTCGGCCATGCTGCTGCGGGCAGGTTGGGCGGCAGGCGTTGCTGTTCCGGTCGATGCCTATATGCTCTCGATTTCGAGCCTCGGTCGATGCGGTCTGCCGGGAGCTCAGAGGCAGTGAGTCGCCCCCTTATGATCATTTGTCAGACTCCTTATCGCGCGAGCTTTGCCGGAGGCGGGACGGATCTTCCCGCCTTCTACCGATACGAGCATGGTGCGGTTCTCAGTGTGGCGCTGCGGCACCATATGTACGTGACGGTGCACAAACGCTTCGAGAACGACATCCGGGTCAGCTATACCCGGACCGAGATCGCGCCGACTGTCGATGCCGTGCACCATGAGCTGGTGCGGGAAGCGATGCGTGCGACCGGTACGGCCGGCCCGATCGAGATTACCACGGTCGGCGACGTGCCGGCGGGTACCGGTCTCGGTTCGAGCAGTACTCTCACCGTCGGGCTCCTCAACGCCCTGGCGGCGTACCACGGTCGGACTACCAGTGCCGAGCAGTTGGCGCAGGAGGCCAGCCGCATCGAAATCGAGCTGCTCGGCCACCCGATCGGAAAGCAAGACCAGTACGCCGCGGCGTTCGGCGGGATGAACTACATCCGCTTCAACCCGAACGGTACGGTCGACATCGAGCTGGTGTCATTGCGGGCCGATGATCTCCGAAACTTCGAGAGCCACTTCTTGATGCTCTTCAGCGAGACGCGCAGGAGCGCGAATCGCATTTTGAGAGAGCAGAGCGCGGGGACGGCGGAAAAGCGAGGAACCCTGACGGAGATGCGCGACCTCGCACAGGCGATGCGAAACGTCCTCGAGGGTGAGCCCGACCTGGCGGGTTTTGGGCGCTTGCTGCACGAAGGCTGGGAGCTGAAACGGTCGCTCGGCTTTGGCATCACGAACGACGATATCGACGAACTGTATCGAGCCGCCCGCGATGCGGGGGCCATGGGCGGCAAGCTATTGGGTGCCGGCGGCGGCGGATTTATTCTGCTCTTCGCGCCGCCCGAGCGACATGCCGCCATTCTGGACAAGCTCGGAAACCCGAAGCAGCTGTCCTTCGAGACCGATCCCCACGGAAGTCGTATCGTCTTCGTAAGCTCCTGAGGCGCCATTGGATCGGCCTGTACGACGATGACTGCCGCAGCATGGTGAAGGCTTCGGCGCCTGATTGCGAGCCGCCGGTGCACAGCGGCGCGCGGACCCCGTTTCGGGCGTAGGCAGTGCTTCACGAGGCTTGCCGACTCTCGGAGATTGACTTCAGCCAGCTCTCGACCTCTTCGGTCACCCGGGCGATGTCGAAGGCGTGGCGGACCAGCTCGCAACCGGCGCGGCCGAGACGACTGGCCAGCTCGGGATTGTCGCGCAACTTTCGGATCTGTTGGGCGAGACGGTCCGCACTGCCGGCCGGAAAAGTGAGGGCGGTCTCGCCCTCCCGCAGCATCTCGACCTGGCCTCCGACCGTGGTGCCGACGACTGGCAGCCCGGCCGCCATTGCCTCCATGACACTGCGCGCCATTGGCTCGGCCCAGATCGATGGAAAGACAAAGACGTCGGCATCGCGCAGCCAACTGCCGACTTCGGCTCGCGGAACCCGACCAACGAAGCGAACCCGCCCGGCGAGTCCGTGCTCGGCCACCAGCCTGTCGAGACGTCGGCGGTAGTCGGCTCGCCCGTCGCCAACGATCGTCAGGTCGACGCCGGTGGCATGGAAGGGGAGCCGTGCGAGGGCTTCGATGACGGTGTGGACGCCTTTGTGCTCGAGGAGAGACCCGCAATAGAGCAGGCGCAACTTCTCCGGAGATCCCGCTCGCCTTGGTGCATCGAACGCATCGGGGTCGACACCCAAGTATTGGACACCGGTCGTCGGCGGCAAGGCGCCCTTTTCGACCAGGGTGTCGCGGACGTATTTGCTCACGCATCGAACGTGCTCGAGCTTCAGACGGACGGGCACGCCTTCGGAGCGCAGCTTTCGAACGGCGACCGCGCGCAAGGGCCTCTTGATCAGCTCTGTCGTCGGTCGACGCGCGGGCTCGCGCCAATAGCGCAGATGCATATCGTCTTCCGAAGGCCAGTAGGAGGCGACGAGATAGGCGACCCGACCCGGCAGCTCGTCTTCCGCAACCCGAGCGATCTCGCGGGAAAGGTTCCACATCCCCCACACCAGGACAGCCTCGGGCCGGACCTCCCGTATCGCCTTTCGCATCTCCCTCAGATTGTCACGTTCCAGAAGGCTCCGTTTGAGGAAGAAGTCGATCGG
>JANQHZ010000396.1 GCA_028282445.1 Candidatus Binatia bacterium
CCCCATCCGGTGTGAACGTGGGTCGCGCTGACCGCTTCCGGGCGCGCGACCAGAATGGGATGGTGAATGTAGTACGCCGCCCTGTTGATCGGCCCCTTACCCTCGACGAGGTCGCCGTCGGGACCAACGAGAACCAGATCGGCCACCCGCGCCATATGGTACGAAACGCCGTAGCGCAGCATCCAGAAACAGTCAGTACGCTCCGGGTCTCGCGCGCTGATGTGACCGTCGCCAAGGTCGCCCCAACGCTGCGATGCCAGGATCCGATAACCGAGCGCCACCTGGCGTTTTCGCTCGTCGCGAATCTCATCCGCAGATGGAAGTTCTACAGCTTCAGCCACGCGATTCATCTCCAACTCCTGTTTGAGAAAGAGATCGAACCGTAGCAAGCGGCGCGGCGTATTCACACAAGCCGACATCGACGATTCCGCTCCACAGTCGCGTGGCCCTTCCAGGGGCTGTCGATTTTCTCGTCATTGAATTGGCGATCGAGGCTAAGGCTGAGGCTCAGGCGAGGCTAAGGACCGGTAGCCTTGCCTATCAGCGTTGATCTGCGTTCATCTGCGGTTTCTATTCCCAGATCGAGGTCCGTGTCTCGTTTCGCACGCGGGCGAACCGCGGTTGACCGAGGAAGGCGATCAACTTGTCGGCGAACTCGTCGGGCGCTTCGCGGTGCAGGAAGTGTCCGGCTCCTCGCACGACGTGGAGTCGGTGTGGCGCCTTGATCGCTTCGCCAAGGCGGTCGTAGACCGACACGTCCAGAATGTCGGCATCGCCGGCGAAGACCAGCGTCGGAACCGCGATCTCCGATCGGTACAGCTGTTGGCGCAAGTCGTTGCGCGCGTCGGCCGCGAGCTGACGATAATAGCCTAGCGCCGCCGCCAGCCTCCCCTCCTTGGCAAAGCCTTGTTTGACCGCGGCGGTATCCTCCGGCGTCCACTGCCCGTTGGGAGACCAGTAGGAATAGAGGTAGTCGACATAGGCGAAGTCGTTGCGCGAGACGTACCACTCGGAGAGCGAACCGAACTGGAAGAGCACGAAGTGCGGCGCTCGCCACAACAGACCGAGGTTCGGCTCAATCAACCGCGGCGGCGGAATCGCGACCGTCACCAACTTGCGCACCAAGTCCGGGCGCATCACCGCCGCGGTATAGGCTGTCGAAGCACCCCAATCGTGACCGACGACCACTGCCTCGCTTGCGCCGAGCGCTTCGATCAGCGCGATCGCGTCATTCGCCAGAGCCAGAACCGAGTAGTCGCCGTCGTCCGGAATGTCGGTCGGATCGTATCCGCGGGTAAATGGCGCGACCGCTCGGTATCCCGCCGCTGCGAGATGCGCCATCGTATGACGCCAGGTATCCGCGGTGTCGGGGAAACCGTGCAGTAGCAGAACGAGCGGGCCGCTCCCCATCTCGAGATAGGCGAAGCGCAACCCGTTGGCCTCGATGGTTTTCAGCTCCGGCGAGGCCTGTCCGGCGGTGCTTCGCGCTTCGCACGGCGGGACGACAGCCAGCAACACCGTCAGAAGACACATCCAGATCATCGCATCAGCCCCCTGCGTCTTCCAAAGGGTCCTCGAGTTGCGCCAGCGCGGCCAGGCGTTCGGCGTCGACAACCGTAATCCGCCCATATCGCAGTGAAACCACGCCCTCTTTCTCCCACGTTCGCAAATGCCGGCCAATCGCCTCACGCGACGAGCCCAGCATGGTAGCGAGCTCTTCGTGAGGAAGGTGAAGACCGATCTCGACCGAAGAATCGTGGTTGCGGCGCCCGTGGTCGGCCGCGAGCTCGAGCAGGCGCTTGGCCAGGCGCGACGGAAAGTCACGCAAGACGGCGTCTTCGATGAATCCGAACAGCATCCGCACCCGCGCCGCCAACAGCTTGGCCAGCTCCAAGCCGAGATCGGGGCGTTGCGCGATCAACCTCTCGACGTCGCGCCTGCGCACCGCGAGCAGCGTACAATCTCCCTTGGCGATATTGTCGTGGGTGCGCGGCAGGCCGTCGAGCATCGACATCTCGCCGAACCACTCCCCCGGCCCGAGGTACGACAGGGTAAACTCCCGCCCGTCGACATTGCGCCCGAGCACCTGGACCCGGCCGGTCTCGACCTTGAAAAAGTCGCTGCCGCCGTCGCCCCGCCGGAAAATCCAAGCGCCGTCGGCGAATTTCCGCGGTTGGGCGACCTTCTCCAGGGCCCGCGTAAGCTCCTCCGGCAGAACGTGCAGCTTTGCGCTGTGGCTGAGCAAATCGGTCATCGGATGAACTTTTTTCTCCAATTGGGATCGAGATCACAGAATCGAAGGCCGCATGCGTTCTATCTCCACGATCATCCGGGAATCGTCCCGGGCGAATCAGGAATCTCACGGAGGTATCGACCAAATGATGAACGACGCCAACCAAACCTCGCAAGCGCAATCCCGGGTACGCGATCTCGTATCCGCCGAAGAATGGCAGGTGAGAGTCGACCTCGCCGCGGCCTACCGCCTGGTGGCGCTACACGGCTGGGACGATCTGATCTTCACCCACTTGTCCGCCCGGGTGCCTGGCACCGACCATTTCCTCATCAACCCCTACGGCCTGCTGTTCGAGGAGATCACCGCTTCGAGCCTGGTCAAGGTGGACGTCGAAGGCAACGTCGTCATGGAATCGCCGTTTGCCGTGAACCCGGCCGGTTTTACGATCCACAGCGCCGTACACATGAACCGGCCCGATGCGCATTGCGTGATGCATCTGCATACCGTTGCCGGCCAGGGAGTCGCCGCCCAAAGCGGTGGTCTGTTGCCGATTACCCAGACCGCTCTGCAGATCCACGATGACGTCGCCTACCACGAGTTCGAGGGAATCGCCGAGGACCTTGCCGAACGCGAGCGCATCGTCGCCGATCTCGGGAATCGCCACCTGATGATCCTGCGCAACCACGGCACCCTCACCGTCGGCGAGCAGGTGTCCGATGCATGGTTGCGCATGTACTTTCTCGAGCGCGCCTGCGAGGCCCAGGTCGCGGCGCAGGCCGGTGGCGACGTGCTCCCGGCGCCCGCGGGTACCGGCGAGAAAACGGCCGCCATCGCCAACGCCGGCCTGCCCACAGTCGGTCGAAAACTGGCCTGGCCCGCACTTCTGCGCCGACTCGACCGCAACGACCCAAGCTACGCCGACTGACATGAAACTCGCTGCGCTCGTCCTTCCTTCGCTCTTGAAGCTCCGGAGGACAGGTAGGCAGAGGCGAGGCATGGGCAAAGACCGAGGGCGGTGGTCGCTGGCGCGACGGCTCGATTGACGGGTGTCACGGGCAGCTGGGGTCGCCCATTGGGAGACCCCATAGGAGGCGCGGAGCGCCTCCCTTAGTAAAGCTGGGCGATGCTTAGCAGCCGCTCGGCGGTGACCGCCTCAGCAACGGCTTGGCAGATCGCACGAGCTACCGCTCGAGTCGGCAAATGCTCTGCTCAGTTCCGATCAGGGCCGCCATCCGCAAGAACGACGATCAGATCCGGCAACCAGAGCACCAGATCCGGGGCATCGTCACCGTTCAGGTCCCCAACCTCGACACGGCCCGTCCCTCCCCATGCTTCAAACGCCTGCGGTTGGGAAAGCGAGCCATCGCCCTTACCGAGTAGGATCGAGATATCTTTAGAGGCCTCGTTGGAAGTAACAACATCGACGACGCCATCTCCATCGATGTCTTTCACCGCTACTGCCGAAGGCCCAATCTTCACTACCTCGGGTGCGGCGGCAAATCGCATGGGAGGTCCGAAGGTCGCCTCTCCCGTGCCGATCAACACGATCACGTCATTCCCGGTGCGCTCGCCCGCAATCAGGTCTAGGATCCGATCACCATCGACGTCAGCAATGGCAACCGGTCCTAGACTGCTGCCTGCGCCGATCGGCAATGGTCCTTGAAAAGAACCATCCCCATTTCCAATCAGCACATGATTCGAGAGTACCAAATCGGCTGCGCCGTCACCGTTCAGATCGGCGGTGGTCACGGAGGCAGATTCACCCGCTAAGGTTTCGGTAAGAGGCGCACCGAAAGTTCCGTCGCCGTTGCCCAGAAGCAATGAGATCCGCGAGCGATTTCCCACTGCCGCGACATCCAACAGATCATCGCCGTCAAAATCGGCTACGGCAATCGACTGATTGCGGCCTAAAGCGGCGAAGCTCTGGGCTGTTCCGAAAGTGCCGTCGCCGTGCCCGAGAAAAACCGATACATCGTCCGTGTTGTCCGCACCAGACGGAGAACGGGAATTCGCCGCCACGACGTCGAGGCGGCCATCTCTATTGAGATCCGCCAACTTCAAGCGCCGAGTGAACGACCCCGCCACATCGACGCGAAACGCCTCGCCGAAGGAACCGTCGCCACGCCCGAGCCTCGAGGCGAGCCCGCCGCGCTCCATCCAGACGAGGTCGAGGCTGCCGTCATTGTTGAGATCTTCTACAGCAATCGAGGTCGCGAAATCGGCGGAGCGCTCCGGCACTTCGAACGTACCGTCTCCGCGTCCAAGCACGACGGCTCCGTCTTCGGTCACGAGATCGATTCGCCCGTCTCGATTGGCATCGAGAAGCGCGAACGCGTTGAGATCCGGCCCACACTCGAACCGTTGTACGGATACGAACGTCCCGTCCCCCAAACCTCGAAGAGACTCTACAATTCCGTCGGTCACCCCATAGGCGGTAACGAGATCGGGCAGGCCGTCGCCGTCGAGGTCGCCAGCTTGGATCGCGAAGTTTTCTGGCCCTGTCTCGATGGCTGGGAGCGCCGTGAAATCGCCGTCACCCGAGCCGAGAAGAGCAGTCAGGTTGCCCCCGAGAGCGTTGGCGGTAGCGAGGTCAATAGCACCATCCGAGTTGAAATCGGCCAGCGCCATGAAGAAAGGACCGGGCCCGACCGGAAAAACCTCAGCTGGATCGACCGTCCCGTCCCCCCGCCCCAACAAAACCGACACGTCCCATGAGCCCGCGTTTACCGTCAAGACATCCAACACTCCGTCGTTGTTAACGTCCGAAATCTGCACTCCTCGAGGGGCTCTGCCAACGACTGAAAAGCTCAATAGGTCCGCAAAGCCGCCGTCTCCGTCGCCAAGCAGCACGGAGATATCGTGCGAATCCTGATTGGCAGCCACCACGTCGAGAAACGAATCCCCATTGAGATCCGCGACGGAGACCGATCGTGGGCTACGTCCCACCGGCAAGAGCTGCGGCACGCCGAAATCGCCATCGCCTAGGTTGAGAAGCACGGAGATGTTGTCCGACAGGGCATTTGCAGTGACCGCATCGGGGAGCCCGTCTCGGTTGAAATCGCCGAGCGCGAGCATCAAGGGAGAGATGGCCCCAACGCCATGCGCCCGCAGAGGGCCGAACGTTCCATCGTCTCTCCCTCGGCGAATCGAGACGGTGTGCAGGTCTGAGACGGAACTAAAGCCGGTTGTCGCAAGATCCAGAATCCCATCCCCATCGAGATCCTCGGCCTCAATAAAGCGCGACGGGCTCATTCTAAACTTCGCCCCTGTGTACCGCAGCGCAAGAGCGCGCTGGCAACCCAAGAGCGCCCTCCTGACGGCGATCACCAGCTCGTTGACGGCTACGACGTCATCCTCGTTCGCATCGAAACAGGGACAGTCCGACCCACCGCTGGCGCCCAACGCGGCCGCCACACCGCATACCAGTTCGTCGACGCTCACCGAGCCGCTTAGGTCGCAATCGCCAACACAAACGCAGTCGCCTACGCAGTCTCCAGCAGCGGGGGTCTCCGCATCACAAAAAGCAGCTCCGGCAACGAGGTTTAAGCAGGCGAGCAACCCCGCAAAGCCGCGGCACCGAAGCATCAGGGTTCCAGCGCTCCCTGGCAAGGTGCTGTCCGGTTTATGAAGACCCGATAACCTTCACAGGTGCCCATGAAAAGGTCCAGACATCCATCACGATCGATATCGACATAGGCAAAATCCATGGCGTTCAAATGAAAGTTCTCTGTTTCCGACTGACCCCACGGTTCCGAAAGAAGTCCGGACCCGTCGTTTCGCAGCAGTCCAAACTCAGAGTCTTCTTCGCAACTTGGAATATCAAGGAACAGCTGGGGTCGGACCGTGGCAAACCTTTGAACAATTAGAGTTTGCGGCGCTCGGGCCGTCGAATTCGGCGCTTAGGTCCTACATTCCGCACATTCCGAAGAGAGTAAAAGCGGGATTTGGTTTGGCGGGCTATTGAATGTCAGCGCCGAATTGGTCGGGTGGGATTTCGAGAAGTTTCAGGACGGCGCGTTGTGCGTCGGAGATTGGATCCCAGAAGGTTTTGAGGGGTCGGTCGCGATCGGTGAGGCGATGTCGGCGTTGGTTGTTGAACAGGGCGAGAAGCTTTCCCGCGGTAGGAGCTCTGCAAGGACGGCCCTCGATGCGTCAGATGCCAGACATAGCCCGGAATGTGAAAGCGATTGGCGCGCGGCACCGAGCTTGGACGTTCTTGCGCGATGCAGAACTCATCTCGTCTTAGATCTCAGATTAAGGGTCGAAAACAGCGCCTAAGAGCGATTTGTGATGCTTCACAGCGACTTTCTCTTGATATATCAGCAGACTAGCGCGGTCCGACCCCGATCGGATTTGCATTGCACGTCTCGCGCAGCCTCCTTGCTCTTGCCCAGAGCAGTATCCCGACCAGGGCTAGCGGCCATGCGTTTCCCGACGCACCGCCGACCGCGCAACCGCTGTCGTCATCATTTGGATCGCCGAGCGCCGCGGCTGCCGAGCGACACACGGCGCCGTCCGAGCGCACGTAGACGTGGGCGATGCCTTCGATGCCGCCGGTTCGCGCCTTGATCGTATACGGAACAGCCTCTCCAGCGTTGTCGATTCTCTGTGGCGGTGTGTCACGGGAACCTAGTGTGATGGTGGCGGCTCCGCCGGACGCGTTGGCCTTCCTCACCTGGCGCCATGGGACAGCGAGATCGGATTCGAAGAGCACATCGAATCCATCGACTGGATCACCTTCAGTGTCCGTTACCTGCGCGACGACGTCGATGTACAGGTGTGGATCGGGTACGACACACTCCGGGCCGCCGAGTTGTACGACGATTTCTCGGGCTCGCTTCGCGGGTTCGTCATTGATTGGGACGGAGGCTTGGCCAATGCCGTGACGCCAGATTCCCGCTACTTGGACCGCGCGCTCAGTGCTTCCCGCGGGAACAAAGAGCGTGGCTTCAGCGACGCCGTATCTCCGGCTTCCGTCGATCTCGATGAGCCGCCCGGTGCGGCCGGACACGATGCCGAGCTCCGCGATAGGGGGGAACACGTCGAAGGCGGGGTCAGCTCCTGAGATACCGCCCCCGCGGTGAAATATGTGAGCCCAAACCGTGATCTCTGCTCCGCTGCGAGCATCGATGCTCAAGTGCGAGGTCTCCATGAAGATCAAGGGGTATTGAATGATCTCGTGGGCCTCCTCGATGGGCTCGGGTACTGGCTTACCTCCCGTGTACAGTCTGATCTCGGTGCTGCCGCTTCCGCTGGGAGAGATTGCTGTAACCTCGATAGAGCCCGCTTCTCCGGTGGCGGGGATGTCGAGCGCGAGCTTGACATGCCCATCGTAGAACCACCCGTTCCATTCGACGAAGTCGGTCACGTTGGTGTCGAACGACAAATCTCCGATTGGAGGCTGGACATCGAACTCGAGGTGCACGCCGGGCAGGGGCACACGGTTCGAATCACGGACGCTCGCAATGATCTCGACCCGCCCACCTCGATCAGCCGGGATATCGGTCGAAGTCGCCGAGAGATAAACCTGGTGTGACGAATCGGGTGTGCTGGTCGCAGTCGAGTTTGGTTTGGGGCTCGGAGTTTGCGGTAGTGGCGTCGGGTACGGGGTGAGCGTCGGGGTGGGTGTCAGGTGTCGCGTCGGAACGGGCGGGGCGTCCGAGACCTCGATGACGCCATGTGCGCATACCGTGCCGTGCTCGGCGGTTTCACCATCTGTGGTGTTGGGGAACAGACATAGCACCCGGTACTTCCCGGGTCGCGCGGTTGGCTCGACCCGGACCTGGCACGTGTAGATTGGAGAGTCTGCCTCGACTGCGCTCAACTCAGTCCACGAGAACAGTTCAGCCCGGATGGATTCGCAGAAACCGCGGCTGCACTTCTCGTCACCGAATTGGAATAGCCCACCGGATCGCACGAAGATCGGATTGATCTTGCACTCGAGTGGTCTGACTTCCGGGTCGAGATCGAGGCGATTCCCGACCCCGATGACCTCCTGTCCCCGTGTATCCAGGTACACCGGGATTTCGACGTCTTCGCCTCGGCGGGCTTCCACCGAGCCGACTTCGATCTTCACCGCATGCGCCGAAACCGCCACGAGGCTAGCAACCGCTCCCAGCAAAACCGCCCAGCTCCGCATACCTTCGGCCTCCCAACCGTGTCCGGTCAGGGTAGCCGAGGTTTGCTAGGTGTCTACCGCAAATTGCAGGCTAAAGGACTAACTACTTGGTAAGTAGCGGCGAGCCCGCCCATCAGGGTTCCCCGTGGACAAACGTGCGAATCGCCTCGAAATACTCCGCTCCACCGACGACGTACGTATCGTTATGCGTCGCTCCGGGGATTCGGTAGTTCGGCTCCGGCGCCGCCTCGTACAGCGTCCGACTGTGCTCGTAGGGGACGATCTCGTCGGGGTCGCCGTGCAGGAAGAGGACCGGACTCTTGATTTTCGGAATCTTGGTCAAGTTGTCGAAGCTCGCCCTTGGCGATGTTGTCGTGGGTACGCGGCAGACGGTCGGGCATCGACATTTCGCCGAACCACTCCCCCGGGCCGATGTAGGGGAGGGTGAACTCGCGCCCGCTGGCGCGACGGCTCGATTGACGGGTGTTTCTCACACGGAATGATCCGGCCGTCACGCCGGCGGCTCTACTAGCCCGGAGCGGAGCCGGGTTGCCACCCGATCACCGTTGGGGAGAGTCGTGGTAATTCTCTTCCGATCTGGGGCAGCGTACACTCTCCACGTCGATGTACGCCGAGGACACCATAGCGGCGATCGCCACCGCGCCTGGAGCCGGAGCGGTCGGGATCGTCCGGGTCAGTGGAATCGCCGCGACCGCGATCGCGCGGCGAGTGTTTCGCGGTAGCGATCCCGATACCTGGCCAAGTCACCGGATGCTGCGCGGCGACATCCTGGCCGCCGGCGGCGAACGTGTCGACGACGGCCTGGCGGTATTGATGCGGGCGCCGCGCAGCTACACCGGCGAGGACGTGCTCGAGTTGCACTGCCACGGCAGTCCGGCCGCCCTTCAGGAAATCCTGCGCGCGGTGCTGGCAGCCGGCGCGCGC
>JANQHZ010000411.1 GCA_028282445.1 Candidatus Binatia bacterium
CAGCGATCGCGACGACCCGGCGGCGATGGCCGCCCTCGGAGCGGGCGGGCTGCTGCAGGTCGCGTATGTCGTCGCGATCGGAGGCGGCTACCTCGGTGGACGACACCTGCTCCTGCCCGCCCTCGGCGGTCTTGTCCTGTGGTCGGAGCGACTGCTGACGCTTACCCGATCCGCCTCGGCCGAAAGTGGCCGCGCAGCAAGCCTCTTCGGCCTATGCATCGTTGCCGTCGTCGTCGCGACCGGTGCGCTCGCGCTCGGTCCCCGTGCACAGGCGCAGGAGTGGGTTCGCGCCGTTGCTCCGTCATCGGCGCGCGACGGCCTGCGCTTGATCCTGCCGGGGGTTGGAGTCGCCCGCGTCTATCTGGACGACGACTTGCGCTGGCAGCGCAGCGTCGCCGCGCAGAAGTTCTGGGACCACGGCAAGCGGATCCGGGGCCCGGTCGCCGTCTCCGGGACGGTCGGGCTCACCGCCATCGCCGCCGGCCGCAACCAGATCATCATCGACAAGAACGCCTTGGCCGACCCCTTGCTGGCGCGACTACCGCCGCGACGCTACGTCATGGCGGGTCACTTTCCGCGCGAGATCCCGGAGGGGTATGTAATTGCGAGAACGAGCGGCAGCCTCGCGCAGATGGATCCCGACCTCGCCGCCTACTACCAGCCGTTGCGCGAGATCATCAGCGGCCCCTTGTTCAACGCCCAGCGCCTGGTTGAGATCGTTCGCTTCAATCTGGGGTTCTACGACGCTCACCTCGCCAGCTACCTTGCGAAACAGGCTGCTACGGACCTCAGCGCGGCGAATTCCGGACGCTAGGAGCGAAGCCCGACGACGACCGCTCTTGTGTGAAGCGATCAACGACCCGAATCAGCGAACGTATCCGAGACCGCGCAACCTCTCGATCTCTGCATCACTCAGCTCGCGTCGAGGCGCATCTCGCCCGACACGATCGCGCGTTGCCTCCCAGCGCTCCAGCACCGGCCTCCATCGCATCACCGCAGGATGATCGTGGTCATACAGGTTCGTCAGCTCTTCCGGGTCGGCATCGAGGTCGAAGAGCTTCCACTCGTCGGCGATCAGATCGTGGATGAGCTTGAAGTCTCCGACCAGCAGCGAGGTCATGCGCGCGACTTTTTCTCGATCCTTCTTGATCCGCGCCGGCATGTCGTAAGAAACCTCGCCAAGGATCTCGCGATCCGCATCGCCAGCATCAGCCCCCGTCAGAATCGGCAACAGCGACCGGCCGGTCCAATTCGGACGCGCCGGCGGACTCTCGGACAGCTCCAGAATCGTGGGAAGGATATCGAGGATCGAAACCGGCGCATCGCTCACCCCGGGGGCGATCGCTCCCGGTAGAGAAACGATCAACGGCACCCTCATCAGCTCATCGTAAAGAGTTCGCGTGTGGCCGATCCATCCGTGTCGCATGAACTCCTCACCGTGATCGGAGGTCAGCACGACCAGCGTTCGCTCCTCGAGCCCGGTCGCCGCGAGATGATCGAGAAGGCGTCCGACTTGGCCGTCCGTATATGCGATCTCTTCACGATGGAGCGCGATCAAGAAGTCGATGTCGTCGCGACTCATCTCGGTACGTCGATCGCGCAACTCGCGGATGCTCATTCCAGTGCGCAACGGACCGTCGTACCCGGAGCTGAGGTCGTGCTCCGGATGCTGGTGGTATTGATAGTGCGGGTCGAAGTAGTGGGCGAATAGGAAGAATCGCGAATCGCGATTGCGATCGACCCAAGAGATCGCCGTATCCGTCACATCGTTCGATGTGATCGCCTCATGTCCCTTGGCAGACGATTGATCGTACCAATCGAACCCGGAGGCGAAGCCGAACGGCGAAACCAAACCCTGGTTGCTGATCACTGCTCCGGTCTTGAATCCACGCGCCTTCAATTGAGCGGCCAGCGTCTCCACATCTTCCGGCAAATGATCGCCAAAGCTCTTCACCCCATGCTGAGAGGGCATCAACGAGGTAAACAAGGAGGCGACCGAGGGCTGCGTCCACGGCGCCGGGGCGAAGGCACTCCGAAAGACGACCCCCCTCTGCGCTAGGCGATCAAGCGCCGGCGTATGGTCGAGCCCGGGGTTGTGAAAGCCGCCTGCATGCTCGCTGCCGAAGGTGTCGATGACGATGACGATGACGTTGAGACTCTCGAGCGATGGGAGAGGCTCGGGAGCGAGAGGATCACGCGCCATCCAAGCCACGACGGCGAACACCAGAGCGACACTTGCGGCCATCGCCTTGGCTCCATTCACCCTTACCAACGAGGTCATTCCGTTCCGTCCGTGTTGCAACCCGTCGCGACCGACGGCCGACCCGATCAGGCGGTTCGGCAGCCGACGTCCGACCCGTAATACGCGGAACTCGTCGCAGTCAAACTTCGCAACCGAAAGCGCGGCGTCGCTGTTGTGGGAATCGCCCCCGTGTGAGCTTGCGCACTCCGCTGGACTCGTGGATGTGTCGATCGACTGTAGATTCGCTTGGGCGCGCGCTCACATCACGTTCGAGGAGATTTGCAGCTCGCAATCGCTCCTGCCAAGATGCGCGCCGATGGACGACCCCCGCGCTCGCACGATCAGCCTGGGCTGGGCCGTCGTCGTGACCGCCGTGATTTCCGCGATCCTCCTATCGAAGGGCGGTATCGGCGCCTGGGTGTACGGCGGGGATCTGCACGCCATCTACCTGCAGAAGTTCCAGGCTTCACTCGAGGCGCTGTTCGGCCGTGGGGAGTTGCCGCTGTGGAACCCGATGGAGTTCAACGGCCACCCTCTCCTGGGCGTGATGCAGGGCGCCGTATTGTATCCCCCCATGCTCTTCTTCTTCGGCCTGCTCGACCAATGGACGGCACTGCAGGCGTTCTACATTTTCCACTACGCCCTGATTGCGATCGCCGTGATCCTACTGCTGCGGCGCTCGGGGCTATCCCCCCACCTCGCCGCATTCGGAGCGCTCGTGGCGCTATCCGCCCCAACCAACGCACCGCCGGTCGTCGACCACCCGGGGTTTATCGCCGCCATCGCCTGGTTTCCCTGGATGCTCTACGCACTGGATCGCTCTCTCGAGCGACCG
>JANQHZ010000473.1 GCA_028282445.1 Candidatus Binatia bacterium
TGATCCGTCATCACTTCGGTACCAAGGAGGACCTCTGGCGGGCGGTGGTCGACGACTTCATTGCCCGCGTCGCGGCTCGCCACCAGCCGCTGTTGGAGCGGGTGGAGGACGAAGACCCGGTGGTGCTGCTCAAGGCGCTGGCGACCAACTACGTGCGGCAGTCCGCCGAGATGCCCGAGGTCTCGAGTTTGCTCCTCAAGGACTGTGGCGAGCCCGGCCCGCGTCTCGACTACCTACTGGCGCGCATCATGCCCGTGCACCAGGCGATCGAGCCGGTGTTCGAGCGCGCCCGCGCCGCGGGCCGTCTGGCGGTGCACGACCCGGACTCGTTTTTCGTATTCCTGGTCATGCTGGGTTCGCTGCCCTTCGCGCTCGCGCCGTTTACCAACGCCTTCTATCACCAAGACATCCGCGCCGAGCAGAGCGTCGAGACGCACATCGAACGGGTACTCACGACGCTGTTCGGCGAGCCGTGAGAGAGACGGGGGAGTGGGGTGTTCGATTTCGTAACGCCACAACCCGTCCCCGTGGAAGGCGCTGTCGATTCTCAGGTCACAACGTTGCCCCCCTTTGAAAAAGGGGGTTCGGGGGGATTTTCAGATCGGTTCCGATAAATCCCCCTTTTCCCCTTTTTCAAAGGGGGAGGTCATTCGCGAAGCGGTTGCGGTCCTTCATCGGCCCCCTTTCAAGGGGGGACGGGTTGTGGGTTTAGACACACACGATGGAAGCGGGCCGCGGTCGGGTCTGGTCTGCTGCGCGCCTCGTCGCGATCAAGCGAAGTCGACGCCGGGGTAACCCTGCTTGGACACCCGGTCGATTCGCTGGTGATAGCGCGGGGCTCCCCCCCAATAGGCGACATAGCGGACAGCGCCTTCTCCATGCCCCTCAACGTTCGCGTTGTAGCCGGTGAACCAGCCCCGGCTTCGGCGCATCAACATCCGATTCTGCGCTTCCACGACCTCGTCATTCCATTCCTTCTCGGCCTCGGGCTTGGCCTCGAAACGCGTCCTGCGCTCTCCAATCACGTGCTCGAGGAATGTCGTTACCCAATCGACGCCGCTTTCGATTGCGCGGGGGAAGTTGGTCGAGCCGGAAACGCTTTGAGGTCCGGCGACCATCAGTAGGTTGGGGAATCCGCAGGTCATCAGACCGAGGTATGTATTCGGCCCGTCGCGCCATTTTTCGCGCAGCTCGAGGTCATGGCAGCCGCGGATGTCGATACGGTCCCATGCGCCTGTCACTGCGTCGAAGCCCGTGGCCATGACGATGAGATCGAGGTCGAAGTCCCCGGCGCTCGTTCGAATTCCCGTGCGGGTGAACCGTTCGATCGGCGTTTCCGAGAGATCGATCAGGTGCACATTGTCGCGGTTGTAAGCTTCGTAGTAGTTCGTCTCGAGGGGGAGCCTCTGGGTTGCGAAGCCGTGATCCTTGGGGATCAGCTTTTCCGCGGTGACGGGGTCGTTCACGCGTTCGCGAATTCGGTTCGCGATGTACTCCGACATCTCCCGATTGGCCTCTCGATCGTAGAAGATCTCGGGGAAGTTGCTTGCCATGATTGCGAACCCGGGCGTGTCGTAGAGCCTGTCCCAATGTGCCTTTCGTTCCTCCGGGGGGACGTCCCAAAAGCGGCGCTGTTCGGCCAGATGCACGAACCCGCCGTGGGTGCGGGCGCACTTCGCGAAGATCTCGTCGTAGCGAGCGCGGATGCCGGCCATCTCCTCGGCCGAAATCGTCGAGTTGTTGAGAGGAGTGCTCCAGTTGGGGCGGCGCTGGAACACGAAGAGCTCTTCGACCTCGTCGGCGATCTCGGCGATCACCTGGATGCCGGTTGCTCCGGTACCGATGACCCCAACTCGGCGCCCCGCGAGCGGTACGGGCTGCTTCGGCCAATGGTAGGTGTGGAAGGCGTCCCCTTCGAACTCGGACAGCCCTTCGTAACGAGGCACCGCTGGGATCGACAGAACCCCGAGGCCGGTGATGACGAAACGCGCGGTATAGCCGCCTCCGTTGGCGAGCCCGAGGTGCCAGATACGACGGTCCTCGTCCCATCGCATTCTCTCGACGCGGCTGTCGAAGCGCATATGACGGCGCAGGTCGAACTTGTCGGCGACGAAGTTGAGATAACGCAGATTCTCCGGCTGAGCGGAGAATCGCTCCTTCCAATGCCACTCGTCGAGCAGCTCCTTGGAGAACGAGTAACCGTAGGTGTAGCTCTCCGAGTCGAAACGACATCCGGGGTAGCGATTGCGATACCAAGTACCGCCGAGGTCCTCGTCGGCTTCGAGCACGATCGCGTCGAGACCCAAATCGACCAGCCGCTTGATCTGGTAGATCCCCGATACACCGGCGCCGAGAACGACGATTTCGTGGTGCTTCGCTGCGCTCAATTTTTGACTCCTCGGTTCGATCTGGTCGGGGCGGCTGAGTGGGTCCCACCTGACTAGCCCCGAGGCGGGCTACGGCTCAACCGTAGCGTCGGCCTTCGGCGGTCCCGGAGTTGCATAACGGCGGCATCCGAAGGAGTAGGTGTGGCATGATTCAGATACGGCGATCCAACGAACGAGGTCACGCGCAGCACGGCTGGCTGGACAGCTACCACACGTTTTCATTCGCCGGCTACCACGATCCCCGCTTCATGGGCTTTCGGGACCTACGAGTGATCAACGAGGATCGGGTGCAACCGGCGCAAGGATTCCCCACTCACTCGCACCGTGACATGGAGATCCTGACCTACGTGATCGACGGAGCACTCGAGCACAAGGACAGCATGGGGAACGGCTCGATCATCCGTCCCGGCGACATTCAGCGCATGAGCGCCGGCGCTGGTGTGAC
>JANQHZ010000494.1 GCA_028282445.1 Candidatus Binatia bacterium
TAGGCGACTGCCGATCCCATGATGAATCCGCGCGACTCGATTCCGAGCACGGTGTCGACGCGGCCCCGGTAGGTCTCGGCCAGATCGTCGACGATGAACTTCAGCGCCTCGGCGTCGGCCAAGAGCGGGGTAATGTCTTTGAATACGATCCCGGGTTTCGGGAAGTCCGCAATGTCCCGGATGTGTTCACGCAGATCCATGCTGTCCTCCAGCCACGGTTATATGTCCGGCCCGTCGCGAACTCGCAAGGGATCCGCTTCACACCGCGCCGTGACGACTCTCGCTTGGACCGATTCGGACGCCGCGGCAGCGGCTCGAGTGAGCTGGGCGACCGAGATTCAGTGGAGCCCGGCGACGCGGGTGGGGGCATCCGACGCGGCGGTCTTGCGAGGCAGAAAGATCATCGGGTCGCGCGCTCGGTTCTCGTAACGGACTTCGAAGTGCAGGTTCGAACCAGTCACCCGGCCGGTGCGGCCGACCGCCGCGATGCGCTGCCCGGCTTTCACCCGCTCGCCTTTCTTGACGTAGTGGCGATGGTTGTGGGCATACACCGTCGAGTACCCCCGGCCGTGCCTCACGATCAGGATGTTGCCGTAACCCGACAACACTCCGTCGAAAACGACCTCTCCGGACGCAGCCGCGCGAATTGGCGATCCCACCTTTGCCCCGATGTCGATGCCGTCGTGAAAGCGCCCCCAGCGCGGGCCGAAAGGAGAAGTCACGGGACGTCCCTCGATCGGCCAGCGCAGCCTGGGAGAGTTTGGCGGAGCCTTACGCGAGGCTGAACGCCGCGAGTCGGAGCGTCGCGCCGGCGCCGCCAACGACCGATCGATCGCCTTGCGGGCACCCGGAATCAGAAGCTTCTGCCCGGCGTAGATGCGACTGGGGTCGTCGAGGCCGTTGGCGCGAGCAATCTTGCGGTACGGCACTCGGTAGGCCTGGCCGATGACCGACAGGGACTCCCCCGGCTTCACCCGGTGGTAAACGCCGCGCGCGCCGCACGATGCGACGACGGCGGCCGCCAGGGCAACCCATAATGCAAGCCTGATGATACCGCGCGCTTCCACCGCTCCACCCAGCCCGTGAGCATCTCGATCTGCGGGCCAACGATGTTTTATAGTTTAACACAGCGGTCGGATAGAACCACACATCCGCTTGCGGCTACTTGCTCCAGCCGTGGCGGCCCACCAGCTTGACGAACCGGCAGGCTCCCAGGAATCCCTCTTCGGCCCCATCGGGACCGCGCCGGATCTTCACAAGTTCCTGATTTTCCTCGTCTCCGATGGGCAGCACCATCGTCCCCCCAAGGCGCAGCTGGGCGTAGGGGGCGCGCGGCACCTCGCGACTGGCAGCGGTAATCAACACTCCCTCGTAGGGCGCGCCGCCCGGCCAGCCGTCGTTGCCGTCGGCGCAAAATACTCGCACGCCCGTATAGCCGAGATCGCGCAGACGCCGCCTGGCGGCCGAGGCAAGTCCGTCGAGACACTCGAGGGTGTAGACCTCGATCCCCATCTCGGCCAAAACCGCCGCCTGGTATCCCGACCCGGTACCGATCTCGAGCACGCTTCCGCGCGGGCCCAGCGCCAGGGCCTCCGTCATCAACGCGACGATGAAGGGTTGCGAGATGGTTTGTCCGTTGCCGATCGGCAATGGACTGTCCGCATAGGCATCGCCTTGATAGCGCGGCGGCACGAACTCGTGGCGTGGGACGGTAGCCATCGCGCGCAACACCCGGTCGTCGCGAATCCCGCGCTCGACCAGGAGGTCGACCATGCGCTCGCGTGCAGCCTCGACCGTCATCCCGCCCTCACCGTTTCACTGTCCTTACGCAACCAACACAAGAGAATCCGCCGATCAGGGCCACCTCACCGTCAGGTCCCCCACGCGCGGAATCGATTGGTAGTTGGTGAGGTCGAGGTGCAGCGGCGTTACCGAGATATAACCGGCCTCGACCGCCGTGCAATCGCTGCCCTCCGCCTTGACGTACCCGAGGTCGTCGCCACCGATCCAGTAGTACTTGCGCCCGCGCGGATCGACCTTCTCCACGATCGCGTCACCGTAACGGCGCTTGCCCTGGCGGGTGATCGCGTAGCCCCGCAGCTCGTCGTCGGAGACCGCCGGCACGTTGACGTTGAGCAATGTGTCGGGAGCCAACCCCTGGTCCAACACCGATTTCGCCAGCCGACTCGCAAAGCGCCCAGCCGTCGCGAAGTCGCTGTCGCCGCGCGTCACCAGCGAAACCGCAATCGACGGAATACCCAGCAACGTCCCTTCGATCGCCGCCGACACCGTGCCCGAGTAGGTAATGTCCTCGGCCATGTTGCCCCCGTGATTGATGCCGGACACCACGATCGCGGGGCGTTCGGGAAGGATCTTGCTCACCGCCAGAATGATGCAATCGGTCGGCGTCCCGTCGACCGCGTACTGTCGCTCGGCGATGCGATCGGCACGCAGAGGACGGTGCAGGCTCAGCGAATGACTGACGGCACTCTGCTCGCGGTCCGGGGCAACGACCCAGACTTCACCCAAGTCGTGCAACGCGGCCGCCAGGGACTGAATCCCCGCTGCGCGGATACCGTCGTCGTTACAGACGAGGACGATCACCACCCCCGTCTACCATCGGCCTATCTCCTGGGCAACTGATACTTGGAGCGTTCCGCCGGACACGCGGGAGACGAGACCTCGGTTGAGTTTTTCGCCGCCAGCTGGCACTTACCAAGGCTGCTGTCGGGGCGTGGCGCAGCCTGGTAGCGCACTCGCTTGGGGTGCGAGTGGTCGGCCGTTCAAATCGGCTCGCCCCGACTTTCCGTGGCGAGGGGACTGCGACCGTCCTCTCGCCACACCCCAACCGCGCCAGCGTCGGGCCGGCCGAGCTCGTTCAAGCCCCCCGGCCCCGGCCGCGCCCGGATGCGGGCAACCCGACGGGGAGCGGCGTTGCGGGCCCGCCGCGCCGCCACCCCGCTGAGAGTTACTTCGCAGGCAGCCCGGCCGCCTTGCGCAGATCGGCGGCGCGATCGGTGCGCTCCCAAGGAAAGAACCCGCCGTCCGACGAGCGACCGAAGTGGCCGTAGGCCGCGGTCTTCTGAAAAATCGGTCGCTTGAGATCGAGCGAAGCGATGATGCCGACCGGCTTGAGCTCGAAATTGTCCTCAACCAGGCGAGCCAGTTTTTCGTCGCTGACTTCACCGGTGTCGAACGAATCGACGAGAACCGAAACCGGCTGCGCGACTCCGATTGCGTAGGCCAGTTGAACCTCGCACTTGCGCGCCAAGCCGGCGGCGACCAAATTCTTGGCGATGTAGCGCGCCATGTAGGCCGCCGAACGGTCGACCTTACTCGGGTCCTTGCCCGAAAATGCGCCGCCGCCGTGGCGGCCGTAGCCGCCGTAGGTGTCGACGATGATCTTGCGCCCGGTCAACCCGCAGTCGCCCATCGGTCCGCCGACCACGAAGCGTCCGGTCGGGTTGACGTGAAAAACCGTGTTGTCGTCGAGGTACTGGGCCGGAACGACCTTCTTGACGACCTTGTCGAGGACCAGCGCCCGCAAGTCTTCCTGGGTGGCGTCTTCCGCGTGCTGGGTCGATACGACGACCGCGCCGACGCGGCTCGGCCGACCGTCGCGATACTCGACCGTAACCTGCGACTTCGAGTCCGGACGCAGGAAGTCGTGTCCTTCGCGGCGCACCTTCGCGAGCTCTTCGACCAGCTGGTGCGACAACATGATCGGAAGCGGCATCAACTCCGGCGTTTCGTCACAGGCGAAACCGAACATCAGCCCC
>JANQHZ010000498.1 GCA_028282445.1 Candidatus Binatia bacterium
CGGACACCTCGAGCGCTGGACACGGGAGAACCTGCCCACCGTCCGACTCCGAACCGTGGACGACAACTCGAGTCTGCCGCAGCTGCTCCAATCGGGGCAGGTCGAGGCCATCGTCACCGACACCGCCGAAGCGAAGGGATGGGCCTCCGTGGGGCGCACCCTCGGGCCGTTCACCACCGACTACAAGGCGATACTGATCGGCGCCGCCCACGCTCAGTTGAGCGAGCGAATCGACGCCTGGCTTGTCAGTCGAGAGGTCGACGGCGAACTCGCCCGCTTCCGCAAGCAGGCTCTCGGCGACCCACAAACGACCGGCTCCGAAGCGGCAACCCTACAAGCCTTCGCCGCGTTGGCGAGACTGAGACTGTCCTTGATGCCGATGGTCGCCGCCGCCAAGTCGTCGATCGGCAAGCAGGTGACCGACGGTGCGCAAGAACGCCGCGTCATCGCCCGCGCGCAGGCCTGGAGTGCTCGCCCGAATCCACGCATCGGTGAGGTCTACCGGGCTCTGATCGAGCTGGCGAAAACGATCCAGCAGCGCAGCGACGATTCGGCGAACCACCCCACGTTGGAAACTCTGCGCGGCGCCATCGGCAACGTCGATCGGCAAATCGTCAGGGAGCTCGATCGGCTGCCGAGCAGGACCGCCGAGCAATGGCGCGCCGTCCTGGCTCCGATCGCGCAGAGCCTACCGCTCGAAACCGGCGATCTGGAGATCCTGGCACGAGCCCTATCGAGCTGAGCCGACCGAGCCGATCGACCTGCGCGACGGCGGGCAACCGCTACGGCGCCTCCTCACCCGTTGGTGGATCCTCGGTCTCGGATTTTCGCAAAGGGAAGCCGGCCGTCACCACCAGTCCCATATCGTCTTCGAACAATACTTCGACGCCGTTGTCGACCGCGGCGGCGATGCCGGTGCGGCCAAGCACCACCAACGCAGTCGACCATGCTTCGGCGGCGGTCGCGCTCTCGGCTGCCACCATTGCTAGGCGGCGATCGCGGATCGCCAGGCCGGTGCGCGGATCGACGATCGGTCCGACCGAGAGCTCGTTGGGCGACCGCGCGGTCGACAATGCCAGCCCGTCGAGCGGCACGACTCCGTGCGTCTCTCCCTCGCGCAGGGCCGTGGCCGGGATGAGCGGCGGCCCGTCGGGAAAGTCGCCGAAGGCGAGCTGACTCGTCCCGCCGAAGTCGAGCAGGGCAGCCTCGGCGCCCAACGATCGCAGAGCCAAAGCGATCCGGTCGAGCGCCAGGCCTTTGCCGCATCCCCCGGGGTCGATCTCGACTCCGGACTCGAGCAGCGCCTCCCCTGGCCGACGCGCGATCGCATTCTCGATCGTCGATCGACGCAGCGATTCGGTGGTCTTTCCGAAGCGCAGAGCTCTCACCAGGCCACCGACCGCGGGATCGAAAGACCCTCCGGTCATGCTCGAGTAGGCGTGCATCCGATCCAACGCCATCGCGAGATCCGGGCTGATCTCCTGCCAGCCCTCGCCCGCGCCACGGTTAAAGGCGGCCAGCTCGCCGTCATCCCGCCAGGTTGTGAGAACGTCGTCCCAATGCCGCCCGAGCCGAACCGCCTTCTCCGCCATCTTGCGAGCAGACTCCGCGTCGGCGGCGCGCACGGTAACCTGAAACGCCGTACCCATGACGGGTCTCCCGACTCGTGCGACGCCGTCGTCGATCGGGTCTTCCTCGGGCATCTCGACGACAGCAGACTCGTCCGCCGGCTCCGCCGGGTGCAACCAACCGCATGCGCTCAACGCGCCTGTGATCGCCAGTGCGATCAGCCAGCGGGACGCGACTCCGCGTTGTAGCCCCTGGGTAGATTGAACAGCAACGCTCTTGCGACGACGATCATCAACCACAGAATCGCTCCTTCCAGCGCCAGAAACATCGCTACCTTGAGGTAGGCGAAGCCCGGGTGCAAGAAGCGGACGCCCTATCCAGCCAGCTCGCCGCCACGTCCCGCGACGGACGCGACCGCGATTCTCTACGCATGATCCCCGGAATCCGCTCGCTTCGCGGGGAGCTGGGTCGCGCGAGTCGGTCAGGCGCCGCCGCGGCGCTGGCGGCAATCGCGGCAGAGCCCATAGAGCTCCATCTTGTGGCCCTTCAGCTCGAAGCCAAGGCCGCGAGCAATCTCCAGCTGGAGCTGCTCGATGCGAGGTTCGGCGAATTCTACGATCTTGCCGCAGCTCTCGCAGATCAGGTGATCGTGGTGGTGGCCCTTCTCGGCGACCTCGTATCGAGCCTCACCGTTGCGGAAGTGCCGCTCGTCGGCGATCCCACATTCGGTGAGCAGCTTCATGGTTCGGTACACCGTAGCGTAACCGATGCCCGGATGGCGTTTGCGAACCTTACCGTACAGGTCCTCGACGCTCACGTGATCGTCGCTGGCGAGGAAGACACGCACGATGGCATCGCGCTGGGCCGTCGACTTGAGCCGCTGCTCGCGCAGGTAGGCTCGAAACCGACCGAAGGCATCATCCTGGGAGCGCTTCGCCTGCGTCATCCTCGTGCACGTCCCGACGAGCCGCTCGCTCGAGCAGGGTCCTGGCCGCGGGCGACAAGTAGACCTGATCCAGCTCGCGGTCGGCGAGCTCTTCGATCAACACGTCGATCTGCGAATCTGTCGGCGTGTTACGGTCGAGAAAGATCACTTCTTCTTCCCCTACGCGGCATCGCCCGCTGCGAACGCGATAGCCGACCTCGCGCAGCAGTTTCTCCTCGCGTACCTTCAGCCCGAGCTTCTCGGCGGCACCCTTGAGCTCGTCGAGCATCGCGAGTTGCTCGGGATTCGGTGCGGGCTTCTTCCCCTTGCCCTTGAATTTGGCCTTGCTCTTCACAGCATCGGAAAAATAGAGAAGGGGGCCCGCGTTGTAAAGGAGACGTGGAGCTTGGAAGTGGCGGAATCCGGCCGGCGACCCGGCGCGGAGACGAGATCGCCTCCGACTCCACCCACTTTCCGTGCCGCGGCGGAAAGCGATAGAGTCGGATGGCGATGGAGGAGAGAAACCGATGATCAAGTCGATTCTTGTGGGGCTGGACGGTTCGGAACACGCTCACACGGCCGGCGAATACGCACGCTGGCTCAGCGACAAGCTCGCCGCTCGGCTGGTCGCGCTGCACGTCGTCGACCTCGCCTCGATCGAGGGCACCTTCTTCCACGACGTCTCCGGTTCGCTTGGCTTCGAACCCTATCTCGACCTGTCGTCGAAGATTCGCGACGCGCTCAAGGAACGCGGCGACCTGATCCTGGAGAATTTCCGGAACGAGCGCGATCCTGAGAAGCCCGCAGCCGAATTGGTCAACACGATCGGGATCGTCGCCAACGAGATCGCCGAGCACGCACGCGTCGTCGATCTGGTGATCATCGGCCACCGCGGCGTCAACGAAAAGTACTCGACCGGCTTGCTCGGCAGCAACGCCGAGAGCATTACCCGCAAGAGTCCGAAACCCGTCTTCATAACCCCCCAGGAGTTCCGCCCTTGCACCAAGCCCCTGTTGGCGTACGACGGCAGCGCCAAGGCGGCAGCGGTGATGCACCAGGCGGCCGAGCTCTGCGTCCAACTCGGCACCGGGCTGACGGTCCTAACCGTCAACTCGGACGAATCGCGCGGCCGCGCCATTCTCGACGAGGCGGGCAAGTACCTGAAGCCGTACAACCTGGAAGTCTCGCTCGAGCTCCAGCGCACGGGCAACGCCCCCGAACGCATCGCCAACTTCATCCGTGAGCGCGGGCACGACCTGCTTTTCATCGGTGCCTACGGTCACAGCCGCATCATTGAAATGGTACTCGGCAGCACCACCGAGTACGTCCTGCGCAACGCTGAGTGCCCGGTGTACCTCCACCGCTGAGCGCTCGGGCCGATGCCCGGTCTCCAAACCCACTCCGGCCCGCTCGTTGCAACAACATTCCACCGCCTGCTCGCGGCGGTCTACCTGCTGGCCTGGCTGTCGCTGCTGTGGCAGGTCGACGTTCTGATCGGCAGCCGCGGCTTGCTGCCGTTCGCCGATCTCGTCGACCCTGAAAAGATCCGCTTCCAACTCGAGTACGCGCGGTTCCCTTCCATCTTCCTGTGGAACGCGAGCGACACTGCTCTGCACGCCGGAATCTGGTTCGGAATCGCGCTCTCGCTCCTTTGGCTCGCCGGATCCACTCCGCGGGTCTGCGCCATCGTCTCGGCAATCCTCTACCTCTCCTACGCGGTCGCCGCGCGCGACTTCCTGCACTTTCAGTGGGACAACATGCTAGTCGAATGCGGCGTGCTCGCGGCTCTGCTGCCGGTCGACCGCGCGGCGCGCTGGGCGCACCTGTTGTTCCGAGTGCTGCTCTTCAAGCTCTACTTCGAATCGGGCATCGCCAAGTGGCAGTCGTATCTCGGCGACTGGCACGACGGCAGCGCGATGACGTTCTACTACGAGACGGCTCCGCTACCGACTTGGTTAGGCTGGTACGCGCACAACTTGCCACAGTGGTGGCACGAGCTCGAAAGTCGCCTCGTCCTGGTTCTCGAGCTGGTCGTACCGTTCGCGATTTTCGGGCCGCGCCGCGCCCGCCTGGTTAGCGCCGCGGCGTTCACCCTGTTTCAACTGGTCAATATCGCCACCGCCAACTACGGCTTCTTTTGCTATCTGTCTCTCGCCCTTCACGTCTTCCTGCTCGACGATACCGACCTCGCTGGTATTGCACGGCGCCAAGCGTCCCCTGCGATCGCTAGGCCGGCTCCGATACGGGCGGCGAGACGCATCGGCGCAGCCCTGATCGTCACTCTCTACATCGCGATGTCCGCCGTCGAAGCAGCCTACGCCTTCGCCCCACCCTTCCAGGCCCCTGACCAGCTGAGCTCCCTGCGCCGCGCCTATATGCCGTTTCGGATCGTCAACACATACCACCTGTTCGGACACATCACGCGCGAGCGAGTCGAACCCGAGATCGAGATCTTCGACGGCGATCGGTGGCGCTCTCTCGACTTGCGCCACAAACCGGGAGATCCGCTCCGCCGTCCAGCTTTCGTGGCGCCCCACCAGCCGCGCGTCGACTTCCGGCTATGGTTCTACGGCTTGTCCTACAGCCGCGGCACACCGCGATACGTAGAGGCCCTCGTCCACAGGATTTGTACCGACCCCGAAACGGTCGCCGATCTCTTCGCCGAGCCCCTGGGCCACCCTCCTCAGAGCGTACGGCTCGCATTCTGGCAATACGTGTTCACCGAGAGTCCGGACGACGAGGCTTGGTGGCGACGCCGTAGAGTCAACGAGACCCGCCCGATCCGGTGCGACGCCGTTCGCCCCCCGCGCGTCAAACGGTGAACGCGTCCACGGCGAACTCGCGCACGCGGGGTGCCTGATCCGAACGCGACATCAGTCCGCGAATCGCTTCTGAAGCTCGAACTTGAGCACCTTTCCGGTAGCATTGCGCGGCAGCGCTTGGACGACTTCGACCTGCTCCGGGATCATCTGCTTCATGACCTGACGATCCGACATGTAGCTGCGGATCCCCTCCAGACTCGGTGGAGTGGCGCCGTCACGCGCGACCAACACCGCGCAGGCGCGCTCCCCGCTCACTCGATCCGGCAGACCGATGACGGTCACGTCGGCGATGTCCGGGTGTTGTCCGAGGATGTCCTCGATCGCCTTGGCGCTCAGGTTCTCGCCTTTTCGGATAATGATGTCCTTGACCCGGCCGGTCACCGAAACAAAGCCCGCTTCGTCGACGACCCCAAGGTCGCCGGTGCGCAGAAAGCCGTCATCCGTGAACGCGTCGCGATCGAGCCGCTCGTCGAGGTATCCGACGCAGAGCTGCGGTCCGAACGCCTGGATCTCACCTTCGGAGCCGGCCGGCAACTCGTTGCCGTCGGCGTCGACGATGCGAACGACACATCCCGGGCTCGGGCGACCGTCGGTGTGCATCCGTTTCTCCTCGGGATCGTCGCGCGTACCGCTGGACAGCATCGGGCACTCCGTCAACCCGTAGGCGCGAAAGCTCACCGCGCCGAGCTTCTCGCCAACTTCGCGCACCAGCTGAGGCGGAATCCCGGCGGCACCGGTCCCGGCCGCGCGCAGGGTCCGCACCCGCTCCGGCGACAGC
>JANQHZ010000540.1 GCA_028282445.1 Candidatus Binatia bacterium
GCATCCCGGTCGGGCGTAGGCTGGACTGCGGTCGCGCTTCGCGTAGTTCTGGTTCGCGATGTCCGCTTCGCTCTCGGTTTTCGCGCTCGCCGCCGGCGCCTTCGTCCTCGCCGGCCTGGGGATCGTCTGGCGAAAACCGGGCTACGTCATCGATCGTCCGCGCACGGTCTTCGCGATCCTCGGGGCCGTGTCGCTGGCAGCCGTCGTCATGCTGATGCGGATCGCGCCACTCGGATTCTCGATCGATATCGATCCTGCCAGCGAGCCGCTGATCGGTCGTAGCGATCCGGGAGTGCCGACTTACCGCGCGGCCGTACGCGACTTCGGTAACGACGATCTGTACGTCATCGCCATGTACGCCGAGGAGGGCGTGTTTACCGAGCGGAACCTCGAAGTCGTCGAACGCCTTACCGAGAAGATCGAGCGGCTGCCGCGCATCGCCGAGGTCGAGAGCATCGCGACGGCGCTTTCGGTGCGCTACGACGGCCGTCGAGAGCTGGTGGAGGTCGCGACCTTGATGGATGGCGTTCCCGACAGCGCCGAGGGGATCGCGGAGCTGCGCGACCGTGTCCTCTCCGATCCGGTCAACCGCAAGACCCTCATCTCGGATGACACGCGCACGACGGCGATCAATATCACCTTCCAGCCGATGACCGATGGCGAGTTCGTCGACCTTGACCTCGACGGTCGGATCGAGGCGGTACTGGCGCGAGAGGCGGGAGCGGGCCGGAGTTTCTACGTCGCCGGTCGCCCGCACGTACGGTCGAAGGCCTACCATCAGATGGTGCGTGACCTGGCCGTCCTGGTTCCCGTCGCGGTACTCGTGGCCGCGACGACGCTGTGGCTCATGTCGGGTTCAATTCGCGCGGTTCTGCTCCCGCTGCTCTCGTGTCTGACCGCAACTCTCTGGATGTTTGGCGCGATGGGCGCTCTCGGACTCGACCTCAATCTGATCACACTCGTCGTCGGTCCGATGATGATCTGTGTCGGCAGTGTGTATGGGGTTCATGTCTTCGCGCGCTACCAGGTCATCGCCGGTCAAGCCGGGCCGGAGCGCAATCCCGCTCTCGAGTGCTTGCGCTATTCGCGTACGCCGGTGCTGATCGCCGGCTTTACTACATGCATCGGTTTTGGAGCGCTCTTGCTCACCGATACTCCGGCGACCAACGAGCTCGGCGGGTTTTCAATCGTAGGCGTCGCCGCGGTGACGCTGATCTCCCTGCTCGGTATACCTGCCGCCCTCGTATTGTTTCCGGGGCGAACGGTGATCGGGGCGGGGCCGGCTGTGGGTGGAGGGACCCGCTTCTCGGCTTGGTTTGGCAAGGTGATCGACCGCGCGTTGGCCGGCGTCGCCGACACGGCAATCGAACGACCGCGCGCCGTCCTCGTGCTGTGGAGCGCCCTTACGGCTGCTGCGCTTGCGGCGCTGCCCTACACCGTAATCGACACCGACATGATCAGCTTCTTCGTCGAGGACTCGCCGGTGCGTACCGACTTCACTGCGGTGAACGAGCGGCTCACCGGTTCGGTGCCGATCTACGTCACGGTGTCCGGCAGCGAAGGCGGGACCTTCCGCGAGCCGGCGACCCTTCATGCCGTCGAGCGGCTGCAGCAGTCGCTCGAGAATCTGCCTGGTGTGAGCGAGGTGCTGTCCTCGGTCGACCTGATCCGGCGAGCGCATCGCGCGATGATGGATGACGATCCGGAATACGACCGCATTCCGGCCAGTCGCGCCGGTGTCGCGGAGGCGACCTTCATCCTCCCGAAGGCCAAGCTGCGACGCTTCACGAATTCGGATCACAGTCGGGGGAATCTGATCGTGCGAACCGGCAACGCCGGTTCGGCGGCGGTGCGATCGCTCGAGCGCGACATCCGTGAAGTGCTCGGCCGTACCTCGTGGCCGCCGGAATTTACGACCGACGTAACCGGCAACGCCATTTTGATCAACCGAAGCTCCGACGGAATCGCGGGTAATCAAGCGACGCAGGTCGGCTTCGCCGCGGGCACGATCTTCCTCCTGATTTGCATCAACTTTCGGTCGCTGCGACTCGCCGCGATCTCGATGGTTCCGAACATCGTTCCGGTGCTGCTCTTCTTCGGAGCCCTCGGGCTTGGGGTTGCGCCGCTGTCGTTGCCGACGAGTCTGATCGGCAGCATCGCGATGGGAATCGCAATCGACGATACCATGCACTTCCTGGTCGCTTACCGGGCGCGCAGAGGAGCCGGGGCGAGCGCGGAGGGCGCGGTGCGCGAGTGCATCCTGCAGGTGGGGCGACCCATCGTGATGACCAGCGTGATGCTCGTGGCCGGGTTCCTGGTCATCCTCACCGCGGGTTTCGCGACTCTGCAGGAGTTCGGCTACCTAACCGCCTTCACTATGGCCCTGTGCCTCGCCACCGACCTGATCCTGCTGCCGGCGTTATTGGTGTTGCTGCGGCCCTGAGGCGCTCCGAGCGTCAGTGGCCGCGGGCGAGATTCGACAGGGAAAAGGACCGCGCGTCGAAGTTCGGTTCAGTGTCGACCTCGTCGACGTAAAGTGACGAGCTCGTACCCTGGCGCAAGTCCTTCATCGTCGATTCGGTGGCGATCCAACTCTTCCCAAACGCGCGGATGCGCTCGGGGGGCGCGGTCATCTCCTTGGTCTCGACTCCGGATTTGTCCCAGTAGCGGATCCGCAGCGCGACGTTGTGCTCTTGCTCGACGTAGGTGATCGTACGCTCGAACTCGATATCGATCGTTTCGCCGAAGGTGGCTTCGACCACGTACACCGGAGTGCCGTCGATCTCTTCGTCGGGGAGCCGCCTATAGGTCGCGTCGTCGATGCTCTGCAGGGCGATCTCGTTGAAGGTGTAGAACGTGTAGTCGGTGCCAAACAGCGAGGTGTTCCTGAGGTCCATGCGTCGAGTGCGATGGAGGCTTGGCTGATAGGAGAACCCGTCATCGGGGTCGGGCGCCTTCGAGACGATCAGGTAGGCCGCGTGCCGCATGTCGAAGGGCTCGGTCACTTCGAGCAGCATCTTGGCTTTGACGCCGTCGACCGGCTGCATCTGGGCGTCGCGCAGATCCTGCAGCTTGACCTCGAAGTGAGTCACCTGTTCGCTGCCGCCCGGATCGCGTGAGACGACTCGAAGTCGCTGGAAGCTCTCGCGGAACTTGTTTCCAAGAAACGCGGCGTAGATCTGGCGCCCGGTCAGGCGTTGTCCGTCGTCGGGCCGGGGGCCCGCAGACTCGGATGCCGAGACGGCCCCATCGGACTCTTGGGCGAAGACGGTAGGAAGGGGCAGCAGCGCGGCCGCGACGACGAGAAGAAATGAAATTCGATAGAGCACTCTACATCAATGGCGCGACCCAGGTTCGGCCGCAAGGGTGCCATCAGGCTCAGAGATGGAAGCGACGAGCGGAAACCAAGTTGGCGCTTCTATCGCGCCTCGGGGTGATGAGCTCGCATCTTCTCGGCCAGGCGGCTGCGCAGTACATCGGCGACAGCACCCGCGATCTCGACCGACGGAGCTCCGGTCTTTAGGAGCGGCATGTCGTCACTCCTTCTATGCGCGTGATACGAAGCCCGGTCGGAAGCCGTCGAGCACGGCGCCGAGCCCGATTGCGACCTCGTCGACGTTCTTCCCGAGGTACAATTGGTCGGCGAGCTCGAGCGAGGCGAGGCCGTGCACTGCCGCCCAGGCGACGTGCGCGATGAGCTCGGGGTCGCCGACGAGAGTTCCGTTGGTGACGGCGGCGTGGAAAGGCTGCGCGCAGGTCTTCCAGGCGCGCGCCTGCGACTCGCGTGTGGTGGGCGAGATCAGCTCCTGCTTCATCTCGAACATGACGCGGAACGCTTCCGGGTGCTCGCGGGCGAAGCGGAGGTACAGATCCGCCATCGGTCGATCGGACGCCGCGTCGTAGGTTTCCAGCTCCGCGGCCATGAACTCGTTCAGCAGGTCGAAGGCCCGCCCACGCACGGCATCGACGAGCTGCGCTTTATCGCGGAAGTAGCGATAGGGCTTGGCGTAGCTGCAACCCAGGCGAGCGGCGAGCGCCCGTAAGGTGAGACGATCGACACCGTCCTCTTCGACCATTTCGAGCGCGGTTCGCGCGGCGAGCTCGCGAAAGCTGTCGACTTCGTCCTGTGTCAGGTTGGGGCGGGGCATGGGATCGTCACCTCTTCATGTGCTCGTCGAACGCTTCCGTGAAATCCGGGTGCCATCGCGACAGGGCGGGGCGGTTCTTGATGATGTCGTCGGCGTTCCACTGAATTCGCTTCTGATCGATCTCGCGCGTCGTCTCGTTGTCCGGACAGAGCACGTAGAAGTCGCCGCGATCGAGACAGGGGAGCATGAACTCGACCGTCTGATCGGCGGTCCAGGCGAACTCCGGCTTCTCCGGAATCCATCGCGCCACCATCCCGGTGTACACGAAGCCGGGGATGAGGAGGTGGGCCGATAGCTTGCAGTCGTCGACCTGGGTGAAGGCGTGAGCGACGCTCTCGGTGTAGGCGACGACGCCGGCCTTCGACAGATTGTATGCGTAGTTGCCGGGCGGGCGGGTGATGCCCTGCTTGGAAGCCGTGTTGATCACGGCGCCCGGCTCGCCACTGTCAAGCATCTTCGGAATGAACGCGTGGCAACCGTGGATGACGCCCATGAGGTTGACCTGCAGGGTCTGCTCCAACTCAGCCAGATTCTCCCACGGCGTGCCGACCGGGATCCCCGCACCGGCATTGTTCATCAGGCAGTGCACGGCGCCGAAAGTCTCGAAGGCCGCGTCGCTCAGCGCCGCGACCTGGTCGAGGTCGCTCACGTCGCAGACCCGACCGACTACCCGACTGCCGCCGGCGGGCGCCGATTCCAGGGTGGGGACAGCCTGGTGGATTGCCTCGCCATCGCGGGCCGCGATCATCACGGTCATTCCGTCCCGC
>JANQHZ010000580.1 GCA_028282445.1 Candidatus Binatia bacterium
TCACGTCATAGCCGGTCAGGCCATCGATCTTCTCGATGCCCTGCAGCGAGAAAAGGCCGATCTCATCGTCGCCTTCGCTTCCTCGAATCTCGTCATAGCCGCTGCCGCCATCGACCAGGTCGACGCTTTCGTCGGGGCCTGCATACTTGAAGAGATCGTCGCCACCAGAGCCATAGAGCTGGTCCTCGCCTGAACCGCCCGAGATCCCGTCGTCGCCCTGCGAGCCCGTGATGATGTCCGACCCATGCCCCGCGTCGATCAGCTCGATGCCGACGACCTCGACATCAGAGAAGTCCAGCACGTCGCGATTGATGGAGCCGAAGATCACGTCGTAGCCGGCTAGGCCATCGATCTTCTCGACATTCTTCACGGAGTGGAGGCCGATCGAATCGTCGCCGTCGCTGCCTCGAATCTCGTCGTAGCCGCTGCCGCCGTCTACGTGGTCGACGCTTTCGTCCGGCCCTTCATACTCGAAGATATCGTCACCGCCCGCGCCATTCAGCCGGTCCTCACCCGCGCCACCGGAAATGAGGTCGCCAGCTTGCGAGCCGAAAACGATATCGGGGCCGCCGCGCCCGAGCACCAGTTGCTGCTCGGTCTCGAGGCTGAGGTCGATGATGTCCCGCTGGCCGGTCCCTATGATGCTGCCGTCTGAGAAGACGCCGACGACCACTTCCGCGGTATCCGTCCCCCCACGCTCGTCCGTCAGGGTGTAAGTGAAGCGATCGGTGCCGACGAAGCCTGCGTCAGGGGTGTAGAGAACCGTGCCGCCCAGGAGCACCGCGCGGCCATGCGCCGCCTCGCCCACGGCTGTCACCGCAATGTTGTGCCCGTCCGGATCGCTGTCGTTGTCCAGCAACGCGGCCGCCGAAATGCTGACGGGCTCGCCTTCGATGGTCTGTGCCCGGTCATCCTCGGCGTTGGGTGCATTGTTGGGCGGGGTCACCGAAATGGTGACGGTGGCGGACGCCGTCTCGCCGTTCGGGTCCCGCACCGTGTAGGTGAAGCTGTCCTGCCCCAGAAAGTCCTTCTCGGGAACGTAGGTTACGACGCCATCGTCGCTGAGCTGCAGCGTTCCATGCTCGGCGTCGCCGAGTTCCACGACGCTGAGCACATCGCCATTCGGGTCGAAGTCGTTGGCGAGGATGTCCACCGCCACGCCATCGCCGTTGATCAATGCAAAGGCATGGTCGTTGATGGCGATGGGCGCTGTCGCCGGTGTCAGATCCAGGCTGGCGCCGTAGTCCGGCATCTCTTCGCCCTGCTCGAAGGCGCCGATGTCGGGGGCGTCGCCGACAAAGCCCTCGGTCAGGCCGAAGACCTCTTTTCCGGCATCGATCGCGCTCGAGCCGGGATGCAAGCCAAAGTCCAGGCCCGGCGCATCGGGATCGCGGAAGACCTCGAAGCCGTTTACGTCGAAATCGAGCTCCAGGTTGGCGAAGATCTCCTCGCCTTCCAACAGCACGTCGTTCTGCGCATGCGACGTCGACCTCTGGAACTTCTCGAAGTTCTCGCCCCAGCCATCGTGGACCTGAAAGTACCCGTCCTGTGACCAAGCGTTATAGTCGAACTCGCTGAAGCTGTATCGCGTCTCGCTGACGTACGTGAAGCGCTCGTCGAAACCGACGAAGAGATTGTTGTTCACCGTCACATTGGTCACGAAGCCGCTTGGGTCGTACCAAGCCGGACCGCTCTTGATCGAGGTGTTGTTGACGATGATCAGCCCGTCGGGGTCCGTGACCGTCGGCTTGATTTTGAACGGCGCCTCTCGCGTGTTGTAGATGACGTTCTCGAATGCATAGGCCGGGCCACCGACTGTCGGCTGAAAGCTGACCCCGTTCAGCTGATTGGCGATCAGGTTATGGTGAGCGGCAACGTTACGGACCGAGTAATCGAGCTCGATGCCGTCGTCTGCCCCCCAGAGAATCTTGTTGTGATGGACGTCGATGCCGATGTTGTTGAGCTCGGTCTGGCGGCTGGTGCCAATCGAGTCGCCGAAGCCGGAGAGTGTGTTGTGGGCGATCTCGATGTCCTGGCCCGTAACGACAATACCTTCCACGCCCGACGTTCCCGTTGCCGGGAACTCGCCGCGCCCCTCGAGAATGTTGTTGCCGATGTAGAGGTCCTTGTGACCGGTCCAGGCGTTGATCCCGTTCTCGATATTGAAGATGTAGTTGTCGCGGATGACCACGCCCTCGGTGCCGCCGCCGCGGAGGAGGATTCCCGAGTCGGCGTTGGTGATCGAGAGGTTCTCGATCTGCACATGGTCCCCGTCGATCTTGATGCCGTAGTTCAAGCCACCGGCATCCAAGATGGTCGAACTGACGTCGGCACCCCGGATAATGATAGGATTGTCTTCGGTGCCGCTCGGGGCAATTGTCAGCTGGCCCTCGTAGCGACCCGGTAGCAGGACGATGACCGAACCGGGCTGGGCCGCAGCGACGGCCACCTGCAGTTCCGCCATCGACTCGACGGTGACCGTCTGGGCTTGCGCCGGGCTATCCAGCGGAACGTCGCGTGTCGAGACGTTCAAGATCTGCTCAGCCGGCCCGCTGTCCGCCTGGAGACCGTCCGGGTCCACCGTGACCAGCTTGATTTCGTAATCCGTGTCGGCTTCCAAGCCGGTGATCATCCCTGCGAAGCCCTCCGGCGACTCCTCCAGGGAATAGACCGAAGAGACGAACTCGGGACGGAGCCTCAGAAGCTCAATGCCCGGCTCCCACTCGGTGTCTCCGGCCTCGCGGTAATAGGCATGGATCGTCCCGTCGTAGTTCTTGTCGCCGCCTTCGATCGGGACGAAGAAACTGAGCGATTCGGTCGTTCTTCCATCGACAAGGGCGTCACCCGTATCGAGCAGATTGATGTCGTCGGGATTCCCGTCGCCGGGCTTGTAGAGCCAGAAGCCGCCGTCGAAACGCGGCAGCTCTTCGGCACCGGCGATGCCGATAAAGACCTCGGCTTCCTCATGATACAGCCATTTGTCGAGCACTTTGCCGACGCCGATGGTGTCGTCCACGGGCGCCTGGCCGTTCGGCGCCTCGTTCCACACCACCTCGAACTCGTTGCTTTCCGGATCCCAGGTGACGATCTCGGATGTCCCGTTCCAGATATAGAACTTCTCGTCAGCGGGATTGAAGGCATAGCCGGCCTGCTTGAACGATGTTGAGAACTGCAGCTCTTCAGCGCTCGGAAACTCCGTGACCAAGGTCGACGTGACGCCGGTATCACTCACGTCCAGCTTGTAGATTCCCTGCACGTGGGCCTCGTAAAGCTCCCCCGTGATCGGGTTCTGGAACATGTTGCCGACGTTGCCGCCCATCGTGTCGCCCTGGAC
>JANQHZ010000630.1 GCA_028282445.1 Candidatus Binatia bacterium
CAGGCGAAGCTCGACGGCGCCGGCTCCAGCCGGTACACCGAGACCGGTCTCGAGAGTCATCGATCCGTCCGAGCCGTCAGCTTCGCTGCGCACCCCGACGGACTCGCTACCGACGCAATCGAGCGTGCCGTCGCTTCCCTCGGCGTAAAGCCGCGCGCATACAACCCCGGCGCCGGCGACATCCATGCCGATGGTCAAATCGCGCAGGAGACGCAGCGGGTATACTTCGCCGTCGCCGGGAGCGGCGCACAACAGACCGGGGGTGGCCACCAAGTCCGCGAGGAGATCGCCCTCGACGCCGGCAACCGTCATCGAGCTCCGGTTGCGATCGATTGAAAAAGCCCGCGCCCCGGGTCCGTCGACCTCGCAATCCTCTCGGCCGTCTCCGGCGACGCGGACCACCATCTCCTCTACTGCGCTGAGCCCGCCGTCGACTCCGCGCACCCGCGCTGCGGTGATCGTGTCACCGGCCTGGTACTGCCAGGCCTTGGCGATCGGCAGGCAGAACTGGATGGTGCTGCGCTCGTCGACGAACGCGAAATTGCCGAACTCGTCGCGCGTGCACGGCGACTCGAGCGTCCTGCCGAGCGGAGCGCCGGTGCCGTCGTTGACCCGACAGCCGAGATCGTTCACCGCGTCCGCGACCGATTCGTCGAAGGTCAGCGATTCGGACCCCGGTACGCCACCGAAAATCTCATTGTCGGGATCGACATCGCATACCTCCGGAGCGCCGTCACCGAGCTCGCGCGAAACCAACAGCTGAAGGTCGGGGAGCAAGCCGTCCGGCGAAAACGCGTTGGTGCCCGGCGGACGTCCGCCCAAAGACGGCGCCGCCTCGACGACCAGCGAGAACGCGTGCCCGATCAAGCGTGAGTACACCGGTCGCCCTTCTTCATCGAACGCATCCGAAGGGACCACCGCATCGTCGGCGGCCGCGATTCCAAAATAGGTAATCATCGGAGGGACCGGGGTCGGGGTCGGCAAGGGAGTCTCGGGCGGCAGCGTCGGCAAAGGTGTGAGCGCCCGCAGCACCCTCACCACGATCTGACGGGGCGCGCCCAAGCCGCCGAACACACTGCGCGTTCGCACCGTGACAATCGTGTCGCCCTGGGGAAATGCCCAGGCACGCGCAATCGGCAAGCAGAATTGCACCTGCGAGCGCGGATCGACGAAGGAAAACTGGCCGTCATCGAAGCGCGTGCAGGCCTGCGCACTGCCGGTTCGGGCGACCGGCAGCCCGGTACCGTCGTTGACGCGGCACCCGAGATCGTTGATTGCCCCAACCGTCGTGGGGTCGGTTGAGAAGACCGGCGGATCGACTGCCGGAACCCCTCCGCTGGGGCCGTCGACCTCGAAGTCGCAGACCTCCGGGCTTCCGTCGCCAAGTGGGTTCGATACCAAGATCTGGAGATCGGGGAGCCCCGCTGTCTCGAACGCTTCGCGACCGACGGGACGCCCATCCAAGCCGGGCTCGGCCTCGACGATCACGCTCAGACCGGTGCCGAGCTCGCGAACGAAGATTGGACGTCCCGCTGCGTCGGTTTCGACGCTCTCGACGACGCGATCGTCGGCCGCGGCAATGCCGAGATACGAAATCACCGGGCCTACCGCCGGAGCGGACGGCGTAGCTGTCGAAGTCGATGTCGGAATCGGCAAGGTCGCCGTAGGGGACCCAGCCTCCGGCGTAGACGTCGGCGCCACCGTCTCGGTCGGCACCGGTGGCGCCGTCGGCGTAGCAACCGGCACGTCGGTCGCCGTTGGAACGGCTGTACGAACGATCGTTTTCTCGTCGTCGCTACACGCGGTCATCGCTACGGCCGCGACTACTGCGAATCCGAGGTGAAGTGCTTGTCTCATGGCCCCTCCCGGCAACTAACGATGCCGCAAACCAGCTGTTTGCTGCACCATCGCCACAACCCGACTCACCCAACAGATAGCGCTCGACTAGTCCCTTATCGCGCGCCGGGAACGACCGCAAATCGCAGGATCAGCGGGTAGTAGATCGGTTGGATTCCGGAATCTCAGAATCCGCCGTACCCATTTCAGTCGGAACCCAGGGCGTGACGTGATGAGCAGATCGTGAGCACCAAGATGATTGGCTTGGGGTCCAAGACCCAATACCAATCATCGTCGGCGGGAAGCATTCTCGGACCGACGAGTCGACCTCGCAGCCTCGGCAGACGCGTCCGGCTTCGTTGAAGTTTGGTCAAACGCCGTTTACGATCCGCTTCGGACTCGATCGATAGGAGCCTCTGTGGAACACCCGCCCCTCAAACCGCTATCTCTCACCATCTTCTTCCCCTGCCACAACGAGGAGGAAA
>JANQHZ010000684.1 GCA_028282445.1 Candidatus Binatia bacterium
ACGGCCGCGGACTGCGATGGGTGTTGCGCACCCTGACCGTGCGCGATCCGGCCGAGCGTGAGCTTTCGGTCGAAGAGATTCGCGCCGTCCTCGACGACCCGGAGTGGCTGCCGGAAGATCGGCGTCAACGAGAGCGACGGCCGCTCGGGTTGCTGCTTTGTCGTCCGGACGTGTCGGGTGGCGAGGAGGTGATGGAACGCTTCGAAACGATCGTAGAATCGCACGACGGACTGTGCGCCGGCATGCAGTCGGACGCGCTCCTCGGCGTTTTCGGCGGACAGTTCGCGCGCGAAGACGACACCCTGCGCGCGGCGCGCAGCGCCTTCGATGCACTGTCGGCGTCGGTCGTGGAGTGCGCGGCGGTTCATCTCGAGTCGATCGAGCTCGAGTTCGGCGGTGATGTGGCCGGCCTGCTCGCCCAGGTGTCGGCGAGCCCGGGACTGTGCGCAGCGCGAGAGTTGTTGTCGCAGGCCGATCATGGGCAGGTTCTGGTCGGTGACGAAGCGAGATCTCTGGTCGAGGAGGAGTTCAGCGTTGTCCCGTCCGGGTCGATTGAGGGCGCCGTCGAGTTGCACGCAGCAGGTGCGCGCGAGCTTGCCGGCTCCGCAGGCGCATTTGTCGGGCGCGAGGCCGAGCTGGCTGCGATCGAGGAACTATGGGAGCAAGAGGGCGGGACGCCGCGTCTGGCACTGATCACGGGTGAGCCCGGCGTTGGGAAGTCGCGCCTGGTTCGGGAAATCTGTGATCAACTAAGCGAGGTCGAGTTTCTCAGGGCTCGATGTTCCCTGGAGTCGCAAGGCACGGCGCTTGCTCCGATCGTAGCGATGTTCGCTCCCGTGCGCGACCGGCTCCTCGACCTGATCGCGACCAGCCCGGCGAGCATCGATCGTGCAGCGGCGGCGCTCGCGGGCCTCTTCGACCTGGAGCTTCCCGACGCGCGGCCGGCGCAGCAGACGCCGGAGAAGGAGAAGGCAGTCCGCCTGCAAGCGCTCGTCGATGCAGTGCGCGCCCTCGCCGCACGCAAACCGGTGGCGTTGGTGCTGGAGGACCTGCACTGGGGCGACTCCCAGACTCAGGAGCTCCTCGAGTTGCTGGCCGCATCGGGCGATCCTGGGGGCAAGTTGTTGATGCTGTTGACGGCTCGCAGCGGTTATGACGCCGGTTGGGTTTCCGGGCGGGGCGAGTTGCTCGTGCTATCGCCGCTCGGCGATGAAGAGATCGGCCGACTGTTGGGCGAAGACTTGCCGGACGACATCAAACGGCAGATCGTAAAGCAGTCGGAGGGGATTCCGCTCTTCGCTTCCGAGTTGGGCCGTTTCATGGCGATGGGTGGCGATTCGGAAGTCGCGCCGGGAGTTCCGGTATCGTTACAGGCTTTGGTTGCCGAGAAGATGTCGGCCTTCGGTGAAGGCAGTCGCGCCGCACTATCCGTCGCCGCGGCGGCCGGCAGGGAGTTCTCGCCGGAGGTCGTGCTTGCCGCGGCGCGAGAGAGCGGCGCCGAAGCGGTCGATTTCGCTCCGTTGGTGGGCAGCGGGTTGATCGACGATCATGCCGACGTCGAGGGAGAGTACGAGTTCCACCACGCGCTGATCCGCGATGCGGTCTACGACTCGATCCCGGACGATTACAAACGGACGATCCATCTCCGATTGGCTGAGAGTCTGGGTCGCGACTTCACGGTGTTGTCCGTCAAGCAACCCGAAGTCATCGCGCGTCACTACGAGAACGCCGGTTCGTCGCTGGAGGCGGCCCGGTATTGGTTGCGGGCGAGCGAGATCGGATTGCGCCGAGCCGCCTACCACGAGGCCGAAGGC
>JANQHZ010000715.1 GCA_028282445.1 Candidatus Binatia bacterium
GCGGGTCAGCGCGGCGGCCATCTCTCCAACGTGATGCGGATCTTCGCCATAGGTTTCCTGCGCTCGGCCCCAGCCGGGGTGACGCAGTAGGTTCATGCAAACGGCGCCGGTGTAGGTGGCGCCGCGCGCCCGCAGCTCGGCACCGATCGCCTCGCCGATTCGCTCCTCCAGATCTGGGTCGAAACTCGCCCCGCGCGCCATCGACACCGGGAATGCGGTAGCCGGTGCGATGACGCAGCCGCGCGGACCGTCGGCGAAATCGAGGCCGGGTATGCCGAGTCGCTCGACCGCGGCTGCAGGCCAAGGGTGGGAGATGTAGCCACCGGAGGTCATGTCGAGCGTGCCGGGCCAGAATGGCGTGTCGCCGTCGAGGCAGCCCAGCTTCTCGTCGAGGGTCATCTGATCGACCAGAGCGCGCGCTTCGGCGTGGTGGTCGGCGCCGGCGGCGACGCGGTCGGCGGCTTCGTCGAATGGAGTCTTCATCGAGCATTGCTCCTATCGTTTGTGTCGGCAGCGGAGCAAGCAGCGGCCCGTGATGCCGCAGGTTGGCGTTTACCGATGCAGACGCGATATGCTGCGTCGATCTTGCTTGTTGGGGGGCTCCGATGCGGCGATCCGCTTTGAAACTCACTGGTGCACTTGCGCTCGCCGTCTTAGTTGCCGCGTGCGGATCCGACGACGATTCCGAAGACTTGTCGACGACCGATCCCGGGCGCGGCGAATGGGAGCTGGTGTCTCCGGAAGATGTGCTGGATGAATGCGGCCTCGACCGTGGGTTGTTGCTAGAGGCGGACGCCGCTCTCGACTTGCCTTGGGCGGTGGTTCGCTACGGCAAGCTTTGCCATGAGTTCTATCCATCGGGTGAAGACGAGGTCACCCACGCCTGGTCGGCCACCAAGACGCTCGGCGCAACCGTCACCGGCATCGCCGCGTACCAGACGCGCGATCTCACGCGGTCGGGTCGCAAGACCGGACCGTTGCGAGACGACGATCGGGTCGACCACTGGCTCGACGAGTTCAGCTTCAATCCCGACGCCCAGATTGCACACGTATTGGGGATGGTCGCGTTCAACGAAGACCTGAGCCTCGGCAACAAGATGCACTCATACGACGCCAGCGGCGATCGCGAGATCAACCGTCTCTCCGACATCATCAACACGGTGATTGCGCAGGATCCGGATCGCTTCGGCGCCGACCTCGAGGAGTTCACTCAGAGGTATCTATTCGAGAAGCTCGGTATGACGGGTTCGGTTTGGAGCGAGGGCCAGCCGGACAAGCGTTTCGGCTTCGGCTGGTTCACTCCCCTGCGTGACATGGCGCGACTGGGGTTGTTGATTCTCAACGGGGGTGTCTGGAACGGCGAGCGTCTGTTGTCGGAGGAGTGGATCTATCGAATGACCCATCCGTCCTTTGAAGACGCCAACACGAGCTACGGATACCTGACCTGGCTGGCGGCCAATACGAGTTACTCCTTCGGCGGAATCTTGGGAGGGGTCTCGTTCACGATCCCGCTCGATCCCTGTTCCCCCGCCGCCATCAACGCGACCTTTCCGCACGGCATCTCGGACTCACCCGATTGCAACTATACGCCGCCCTGGTCGTGCGAGCAGGAGTACGACGTCGGCGTCTGGTGGGCGGCGGGTGCGGGTGGGCAACTCATCGTCGGACATCCCGGTCTCGACATGGTTTTGCTGGTCAAGGACATCGGCGAGATCGGCCACCACGGGACCCTATGGGGCCCCGTGCGCCCGGCTCTGGTCGCCGCCGACCCGGTCTTCCAGGGCGACGAGGAAGCTTTTTGCGAGGCGTACGGCGCCGGCAGCTACGCTCCGGATCTGCGTTGAGCCGGCGTCGGCACGCGGCATTGGTTGCCGTCGCCGTCTCGACGTTGGATGTTGAAGGCTTATGAGGATCGGAGTTGCAGTAGGAGAAATGGCCGGGAAACCGGCGACCCTGGACGAGCTGGTCGATCAAGTTCGCGCCGCCGAACGAGACGGATTCGCGACCGCTCACATCGCCAATATCTTCGGCTTCGACGCGCTCACCGGCGCCGCGGTCGCCGGACGCGAGAGTGAGTCGATCGAGCTGATGACCTCGGTGGTGCCGAGCTTTTCGCGGCACCCGGTGTACATGGCGCAGCAGGCTCTTTCGACCAACGCCGCATGCCGCGGCCGATTCGCGCTCGGGATCGGATTGTCTCACCCGATCGTGATCGAGCAGATCCTCGGCCTGTCGTTCGCCAAACCGTTCACCCACATGAAGGAGTACGTCGAGATCGTCGAGCCGCTGTTGCGCCAGGAGGCGGTTGCGTTCGACGGCGAGATGTTCCGATCCAACGCCCAGTTGTCGGTGGCCGGCGCGACGCGTCCGTCCTTCCTTCTCGGGGCCCTGGCGCCACGCATGCTCGAGCTGTGCGGGTCGCGCACGGACGGTACCATCACCTGGATGACCGGACCGAAGACGCTGGGCGAGTTCACCGTTCCGCGCATCAACCGGGCCGCGGCCGCCGCCGGGAGACCGGCGCCACGAGTTGTCGCCGGTCTCCCGATCGCCGTATGCGACGACGCAGCGGAAGGCCGCGCAAAGGCGAGCAGGGCGTTCTCGGTGTACCGCACATTGCCTTCCTACCGCGCGATGCTCGATCGCGAGGGCGCCGATGATGCCGCCGACATCGTCGTGGTCGGAGACGAGGAAAGCGTGGACCGGCAACTCGACCACCTTGCGGAAATCGGTGTCACCGACTTTCTCGCGCCGATCTTTCCGGTTGGGGAAGATCGCTCGGCGTCGATCGCGCGAACCCGGGCATTTCTGGTGGACCGAATCCGCCGCCAAACGAGCTGATAGGGGGCGTCGTGGCGAAGAATACCGAGAAGCTATTCGATCTGACCGACAAGGTAGCGGTAGTCACCGGCGGCACGCGCGGGCTCGGGCGGGCGATGGCGGAGGGCTTGGTCGCCGCCGGCGCGGTGGTGGTGGTGACAGGCCGCAAGCAAGATGCTGCCGACGCGGCTGCTGCCGAGATCGCGGCTGCCGGCGAAGGTCGCTGCCTTGCAGTCGCCTGTCACATGGGCGACTGGGAGCAGATCGCCGCTCTCGTGGATCGGGTCTACGCCGAGCTCGGGCGCGTCGATGTGTTGGTCAACAATGCGGGCATCAATCCGGCGTTCATGCCGGTGGCTGAGATCACCAGCGAGTTCTTCGACAAGCTGTACGCCGTCAACGTAAAGGGACCGATGCGTCTGGCGGCCCTGATCGCGCCGCGGATGGGCGAGGCGGGGGGCGGCAGTATCGTGAACGTCATCACCGTCGGTGCCTACGAGGGCGGGCCGGGGATCGCCACCTACAGTTCCTCGAAGGCTGCGTTGCTCAACTTCACCAAGGTGATGGCGCTCGAATGGGCCGAGCTCGAGGTGCGGGTCAATGCCTTGGCCCCCGGTCCTTTCATGACCGACATGATGAAGGGAGCGGCCGGCAACTGGGAAGGCTTCTTCGACGCCACGGCGAGCGCGACCCTGCAGAAACGCATCGCCGATCCGAGCGAGATCGTTGGCGCGACTCTCTTCCTGGCCAGTGACGCGTCGACCTTCGTGACCGGAGAGGACCTGCGCGTCGCCGGCGGCATGCGCTGAAGCGGTCGTGTCCCCCCAAGCGCCCGCGTGCGCGCTGGTGGTCCTGCATCGATCCATCCCGTGGGGGGGATCGGAAACAATTTGACAATTGGTCAATATTGCGGAATCAGGCTGGGGACTGGCAATGATGACGCAAGCGGGGGCGAGGAAAGGGCTCGAGGAAGGGGCTCGTGTTGCTGGGCTCATGATCGAGCACCGGGGCTGGCTTTTTCTCGCGCAGAGGCGCGGAGGCGCTGAGAGAGGAAGCTCGGCTTTAAAGTCGGCAGCCTTGTTTGCTACTTATGGCTTAGGCTACTATCCTGGGGTTCGTGGCTGCGGAGAACGAGATTGGGACTCGTTTGTTGGGGGCGGCGATTGCGGTACATCGCGCTCTTGGGCCTGGGCTTCTCGAGACGGTGTACGAAGTCGTTCTGGCACACGAGCTGCGGAAACGCGGTCTAAAGGTCGAGCGGCAGCGACCAATTGCGATCGAGTACGACGGTGTTCGTTTCGACGAAAGCTTCCGTGCGGACCTGGTCGTGTCCGATCGGGTCATCGTGGAGCTGAAATCCGTCGAGACGGTTACGGCAGCGCACCGGAAACAGATTCAAACCTATCTGCGTCTGACCGGACTCAAGCTCGGGTATCTCTTAAACTTCGGCGCGGAGGTCATGCGAGACGGCATTACCCGGGCAGTAAATGGGCTCGAAGAATAGTCGCATCGGAGTCGTCTGCAGAGCCCTGTTCCCCCTCTCAGCGCCTCCGCGCCTCTGCGCGAGCATTATCCCCTACTGTGGCGACCAACGTGACGAGGGGCTCTTGGTCGAGGACTGGAAGCACAACGCCGTCCAGCCCGCCCAGCGCCTCTCGGAAGGAAGAGTGATGGAGACCGACATTAGTTTCTTGGACTCGAAGTCGTGGGTCGAACGCGACATACGAGAGCGTTTTCGATGGATGCGGGAGAACGACCCGGTCCACTGGTCGGAGCCCGATCAGATGTGGATCATCACCAAGTTCCAGGACGTCGACTACTGCTCCAAGCACCAGGAGCTCTTTTCCTCCGCCGATGGCGTCCTCCCGGGCAATCCGGTCAAGCTGGGATTGATCGACGAGGGCGAACCGCGCCACTCGCAGTTGCGCGGTCTGATCAACAAGGGCTTTACGCCGCGGATGGTCGGATTGCTCGAGGAGCGCTTCCGCGAGATCACCAAAGACGCCATCGACGCGGTAGCGAGCAAGGGCGAGTGCGACTTTGTCGAGGCGATCTCGGTGCCGCTTCCGCTCCGATTGATTGCCCACATGATGGGTGTACGCCCGGAGGACTACGACACGTTTCATCAGTGGTCCGACAGCATGATCGGCGCGCAGGGTCGTTTCGACGAGCCGGAGGTCGTCGAGAAGGCGATGATCGCGCACGCCGAGTACGCGACATACATTTCCGAGGTGATCGAGGATCGCCGGGTCAATCCGCAGGACGACCTGGTCAGTATCCTGACCGGAGCCAAGGATGAAGGAGTCCTGGTCCACTACGAGCAGACTCGCGACGACGTTGGCGAGGTGGCCGCGTCGGTAGCCGATGCGGAGACTCTGCAGTCCCTGCACAACGACGAGCTCATCAAATTCATGGTGCTGCTCCTGGTCGCCGGTAACGAGACGACCCGCAACGGAATTTCCGGCGGTGTGCAGTTGCTCATCGAGCATCCCGAGCAGAGGCAGAAGCTCGAAGAGGACCCGTCGCTCATCCCCGCCGCGGTCGAGGAGATGCTGCGGGTGACGACTCCGGTCCATTCCTTCTGTCGCACGGTGACACAGGATACCGAGTTGCGCGGCAAGACCCTGCGCAAAGGGCAGCAAATCTTCCTGGTCTACCCGGCGGCAAACCTCGACCCTGACGAGTTCGAAGACCCGGACGCCTTCCGTATCGACCGCAACCCGCGCCACCTCGCGTTCGGCATCGGCAACCACTTCTGCATGGGCGCCAATCTGGCACGCATGGAGATGCGGGTAGCGATCGAGCAGGTGCTGACGCGCATGCGTGATATGGAGTACGCCAACGGCGGCCCGGTGCTGGTGCCCTCCTCGCTGGTCCGCACCTGCGCGGAAATGAAAGTCCGATTCACCCCCGAAGTCTGAGCAATCGGGGCAGGGCAGTTGAGCGTAGAGACGCGGTGCGGCGATCCATGGCGAGGCTGAGCTATAGCGCCGGGCAGCGCGAGATCGAATTCCCTCGAGGCTCCTCCGTGAATCTGCGAGAAGGTCACGGATTCCCGTCGCTATCCGTATCCCTCAGCGTTCATATGCGTTCACCTGCGGTTTCAAGAATTTGCATGGAGGTTGGATGAGTCGATCGAAAGCACAGATCGTCGGAGTCGGAGAGTCGAAGTACACGCGGTGGGGCAAGATCGGTGACGTCACCGAACATGCGCTGGCGTGCCAGGCGATCCAGCGGGCGGTCGAAGATGCGGGATTGTCGATAGACGACGTCGACGGGTTGGCGTCGTTCGCCGAAGACCGCAACGAGGCCGTGTTTATCGCGGCCGAGCTCGGCATCCCGTCATTGCGTTTCGGCAACATGGTTTGGATGCCGGGCGGTGGCGGCGGTTGCGCGGCGGTTGGCAACGCAGCGATGGCGGTCGAGACCGGTCAGGCGGAAGTCGTGGTGGTGTACCGCTCCTTGTGCCAGGGGCAGTTCTTCCGCTTCGGATCGCCGGTCGAGGGAATGCCGACCCCCGGTGGCCCAACGCCACCGACGGTCAAGCAGGCAGATTCTTTGATGGTGGCGTCGATCGGCTTCGGGATGCCGTACGGCATGTTGATGGCCGCTGCGGCTTATGCGCTGCCGACTCGCCGCCATATGCATTTGTACGGGACGACCAACGAGCAGCTCGGTATGTTGGCGGTGACGTTTCGCGAGCACGCGAGTCGCAATCCGCGGTCGGTCATGGGCAGTCGACCGATGACACTCGACGACTATCTCGCATCGCCGATGATCGCCGACCCACATCGCCTCTTCGATTGTTGTCTCGAGAGCGACGGTGCGTGCGCCGTCGTCGTGACGACGCCCGAGAAAGCGCGTGATCTCGCCAAGCCGGCGGTCGAAATTCTCGCCAGCGAGCAGGGTGCGCCGCGTGGCTACGCGTTCGGTCCTTTCACCAACGCCAACGTCGACGACGAGCTCTACGCCACCGGTGCCTGCGAGGAGATGGCCGGTCGTTTGTGGGGCAAGGCCGGGGTCGGACCGAGCGATGTCGATGTCGCCCAGATCTACGACCACTTCACCGGATGCGTGCTGATGCAGCTCGAGGATTACGGCTTCTGCAAACGCGGCGAAGGGGGACCGTTCATCGAGAGCGGAGCGCTGGCGTGGAATGGCGGCTCGATGCCGACCAATACGCACGGAGGAAGTCTTTCCGAAGCCTATATCCACGGACTCAACCACGTCGTCGAAGGGGTACGTTCCCTGCGCGGCGATTCGACGAGCCCGGTCGAGGGCGCCGAGGTCTGCCTGGTCACCAGTGCAGCCTGCGTTCCTTCCAGTGCGCTCGTGCTGGGGCGAAAATGAGCGAACGATTCTTTCCCGACGGGATGCCGGAGCCGATGTCCGACGTCATCACCCTGCCTTGGTGGGAGGCTGCCGCCGAGCACCGGCTGGTCGTGCAGCGCTGCAAATCGTGCGGCCACAGCCGACTGCCTCCGTCGCCGCTGTGCGACCGGTGTCGCTCCGAGGACCTCGGGTGGCAAGAGGTCTCCGGCAAGGGGGAGGTCTACACCTACACCATCGTGCACCGGGCGATCGCGGCCGATCAGGAGCTGCCGTTCGTGATCGCGGTGGTTGCGCTCGAGGATTCCGGCGGAGTTCGGATGATGACCAACATCGTCGGTTGCGACCCGGCCAGCCTCGAGATCGGAATGAAGGTCGAGGTGGTGTGGGAGGACATGAGCGAGGATCTGGCGATCCCGCGATTCAAGCCGGC
>JANQHZ010000722.1 GCA_028282445.1 Candidatus Binatia bacterium
TGCAGCGATTGCCGAGATGAGCGAAGAGCTGGACGTCGAAGTTGGCGTGTTGAGTGGCGACTCGTCGGCCGCGGCGCGGGCCGGGCTCGGTTTGAACGAGGGGGCCGTGGCGATCGGCATGGCTCCCGACGACAGGATGCAGCGGGTTCGCGCCGCCTCGGCGTCGGCGCGCGAGCGTGGTGACGCGGTCGCTTTCGTGGGCGACGGGGTCAACGATGCGCCGTCTCTGGCGGCCGCCGAGGTGGGGGTGGCGTTTGGCGACCCGGCCGATCTCCCGCGCAGCGCCGCCGACGCGCTCTGCCTCAGTGACCAGGTCCGCTCGATCCCCTGGCTATTGCGGCACTCACGCCGCGTCGTCGCGATCGTACGACAAAACCTGGCGCTGGCCTTCGGCTACAACTTGGTGGCGGTGGCGCTCGCGGCGAGCGGCCGGCTGGACCCACTGATCGCGGCGCTTGCCATGCTGGCGAGCAGTGTGCTGGTGGTGGCGAACGCGCGCCGCGCCGGTACAGCGATCGCTCCGGGTGACCGCTACGTCGAGCTGCCGCGCGAGCAGGCTAGCGATTCGGCGCTTCAGGCTTCGTGGATGTCCAGCTCTTCGAGCTTGCGGTAGAGCGACGAGAGAGCGATCCCGAGCCGCTTCGCGGCTTGCTTCTTGTCGCGGCCGGCCCGCACGAGAACGTTCTCGATGTGCGCCTTCTCGTACGAGCGGATGGCGTCGCGCAGACCGTCACCGGTCGCCGCCGGTGCGTCGGGCTGGGCGGTGAGATCGCCCGGCAGGTCGGCCGGGTGAATCCACTCGCCGTCTCCCAGGATCATCGCGTGCTCGATGACGTTGTCGAGCTGTCGCACGTTGCCTTTCCACGGCATCGACATGAGGATCTTCAGGGTCGCGTTGTCGACGCCTTTGTAGTGCTGGTTCATCTCGACGTTGTGGAGGTGAACGAAATGATCGATCAGAGCGGGAATGTCCTCGCGGCGATCGGAGAGGGGCGGCACGTTGATCTGAAAAACGTTGAGTCGATAAAACAAGTCTTCGCGGAACCGGCCGTCTTTGACTTCCTCGGCGAGGTCGCGGTTGGTCGCGGCGACGATACGGACGTCCACCATGCTCGGTGCGGCGGCGCCGATCGGATGAATCTCTTTGGATTCGATCGCACGCAGCAGCTTGACCTGCAGGCCGAGCGGCATCTCGCCGATCTCGTCGAGAAAGATGGTTCCGTTGCGGGCGTGGTGGAACAATCCTTCTTGGTTGGTGACGGCGCCGGTGAACGAGCCGCGGACGTGGCCGAAGAGCTGGCTCTCGAGCAAGGCCTCCGGGATCGCTCCGCAGTTGACGGGTAGCATGACTCCGTCGCGTCGCTCGCTGCAATGGTGGACGGCGCGTGCGATGATTTCCTTGCCGACCCCGCTGTCGCCGGTGATCAGTACGGTCGTCGGCGTCGGGCCGACCTTGCGCACCCGGTCCATGACCGCTTCCATGGCGCTCGAACGGCTGACGATGTTGTCGAAGGTCCAGTGGCGGTTGGCCTCGCGCCGCAGGAACTGATTCTCCCAGGCGGTCTCGCGGTGTTGCAGCAGCGCCTCGACCTTGTGCAGGGCGTCGTCGAAGATGACCGGCTTGAGGAAGTAGTCGTGGGCGCCGCGACGCAGGGCCGCCACCGCGGAGTCGACCGTCGCGTGGGCGGTCATGATCAGTACCAGTGCCTGTGGAGCGATTTCGCGCGCCCGTTGCAGCACCTCGAGACCATCCGCGCCGGGCATCTTCAGGTCCGAGATGACGACGTCCAGATCGTGCTTTTCGAGCGCTGCGAGCGCCTCGGCACCGTCGTTCGCCTGGAGGACCTCGTACCCCTCCTCACGGAACACCTCGGCGAGACTCTCGCGGACGCCCTGCTCGTCGTCGGCGACCAGGATACGAGCCTTCGATTGGGGCTGGGTCGGAGGAGGCATAGATTCGGCTGCTGATTGATTAGTCATTGTCAGATACTCCCGCCCTGAACAAACTCAACAACCGTGCCAGTCGTCTCGCCGTCGGGCGGTAGCGGCAGGGCTGACCCTGCCTCCACGAATCGGACTTCCCCGCCCCGACGATTCCCGAATCTGAGACGTCGATGCGCTCGCGGCGTGCTCCGGCCGGCCAGCGCGATCGCGGGGGTATTAGGCGCAGAGCCGGGGGGTGCGCGCGGGCAGAAGTAGAATTGATGCGGCTCGGGCTTCGTGTGGGCCGGAATCCGTTGGGCGCTCGGTCGGACGGGTCAGTCGGCGGCTTTTGCCGCTTCCGCCGCGGCGGCTGCCTCGCGGGCTCGCCGGGCGCGTTGGCAAGGGCATCCTGCCTCGCCGTCTGCGGCCTTGTTCTTGGCGTACTTCTTTCGGACCTGGCACGACGTGCAGCACGAACCGTCGCCTCCGCAGGTTTCCGAGCCGGCCTTCGCCTCTGCCTCTGGGGCAATGCTCTGGCCAATGGGGGCGGCATTGTCCGCGGCCGCCTCAGCGACGGCGGTCGCCGCTCCACCGACGACGAGAGCTGCGACAATCAATCCGAGTCCGACGAGTTTTCGCATGTCTACCTCCGAGGATCGCTCCATCGTACGGCGCCCGTCGGTCGGGCGCAATTGCGAGCGATGCCGGGCCCATGCTTGGCCCCGTACGGGTAGTCCGCCAACGGCGCCCCCCATTGAAAAAGATAACCGAGGACGGTGATCGGCGAATCACTCACCGCCGCACCAGCGTCAAGCGCAAGCAAAAGGAGTGAACATGAGCGAAGAGAAGACCATCCGCCTGGGTTTGCTCGCCGGTGGGACTACGTCGTACAAGCACTTCGAAAGTCTCATGCGAGGGTTTTGCTCTCTGTGTCGAAGCAGGAGATGAATCCACGCATTGATGCGGATGCAAGGAAGGAAGGCTCTGTATCACGACACGGAGTAGCCGGAAGCCTTGACTCGTAGGTTCTGTAAGATCCCGAGACTACCGGTCGTAGGAACATTTGCCCGACATGAGCGATAGGCATACCGATGGCGAGCAGGGCGAGCCTCTAAAGGGGTCGTTCGAAATAACTTATCAGCCAAAGGCCCCACGCGGGGAATCCCGACGCGACAACTCCAAGACACGGACCAAGAGCTGGACGGCCCCGGATGTTGCGGCGGTAACTATACAGGCCCTCTTGTTGGCCATGACCGCCTTTATCGCGAGCATATACTATGACCAACTCGTCGAAATGCGGAAGCAAGTAGAACAGAGCGACGAGCACTTTAGGGTCGCGCAGCGGCCGTGGCTCCAGGTAACCGAGGCAGAGAAAATCGGAGAGTTCTCGACGGATCGCGCAACAGCGGGGAAGATTAGGCTCACGATCCGTAATTCTGGGGTGACCCCCGCGACTGAGGTGTACGCGCGCATTAAGGGGATGGTAGTCGACGCGGGGGCGAAATGGAAAATTGAATATGACAATCCGCCGCCCGAGGGGCCCGGGAGTTTGGGGGTTCTCGCCCCAAACTTCTTTCAGCATATTTCCAGCAAAGCTTTCGTGCCCTGCAGGAGGCCGCCGTGCCGCCTCGACGCAACTAACGAAGATCGCGAAGTGTTCTATTTCGGTTACATCCGATACGCAGACCGATTCGGATACAGGTACTGCTCGACCTATTGCTTGCGAGTAAAACCGATCATCGGCAAGTCAGGGTTTGTTGTTTGTCCCAGCCACAATGACATTTACGAGATAGACGACGACCTCCCATGCCCTCCACAGCCTGCTGACGGACCCTAGTACTCTGGGCAGCGTGAAGCCGGGAGCTAAATGATGCGCCGGAGCAAGCGTCGTTCAGGACGCGGCAGAAGTACCAATAAGAGAACGAAGCGCCGACCAGCACGCAGAACAGAAACCAAGCAGCCCGCACGGTGGTCACCGATACAGTGGTGGTCAAAGACTTCGAGCGTAATTGGGCTTGCGTTGGGGATTGTTGGTCTCCCCACGGGCATTTGGTTCGTGACAAGTGCCCGCCCGACGATCGAGCCTCCTGCAGTTGACCACGAGGCTCCACTGGATCGTGCCTTCGTGATCAGCAACGACCACATTTGGTATACGCTCCGAGACGTACGCCCGCGTTGCGACTTTCGCTGGATGAAGAGTGACAAAGGATTCGAACTTAAAGGTCTTAGGATGAGCGATATGAGGGATACTGGGGATATGGAACCGGGCTCGACGCGTGGAGCCCGGTGTGCGCCGGTTTTGGTGCCTCCAGGACGAATAACCGAGATCGGCGTCGATTTCGTCGTTGAGTACAAGATCCGATGGCTCCCCTGGTTCCCGACGCTCCACAGCGCCCGCCGGACCATGCTGTATAGCAGCAGTACCAGCAGGGGCTTTTGGGAAGACCGCCCCCTGCGCCCCGGCGAAGATGACTTCAATGCCGCCATCTGGCTCCAGTATGCCCCGACTACGCCGTCGCCAAAGACTCGCTAAAATCGCACTCGCCCGTACATCAGCTCTGTTGGCGATGCCCTAGCGGCAAGTGCGGAATGACCTCGCGCTCGAAGAGTGCCAGCATCCGGTCGGCGCGCTTCGGATCGATTCCGGCCAGGAGAGGGCTGAGGTAGAGTGCCGAGTGTTCGCCGAGCTGCTCGAAGAGATCGATCGTTTGCTGCGGTGTGAGGACGCGATAGGCGCCGCTGTTGCGAACCGTCTCGGCGTTGACTGCCGCGGCGTAGGGGCCTGCGGGTTTGCCGAACGATTCCGCCGTCCACTCGGCGTACGAACGCAACTGGTGCAGAACATGCGGCATCAACCAGTCCCAGTCTCGCTCCGGCTGCTGCGATACCCAGAGAAAGATCGGACCCTGCTTCGGGTACGGTCCGGGGTCGCTCTTGCCGAGAGCGATGCACTCGTCGCGGTAGGGCTGCCACAACCGCGGGTCGAGCGGCGGCAGCCATCCGTCGGCGATCCGGGCGGCGCGGCGAGCTGCCTTGGCGGTGCTGCCGCCGAGCAGGATCGGCGGAGGCGGGTCGGGGACGGGCGTTACGGTGCAACGGCGCCCGCGCCATTCGAGGGGTTCGCCCCGCCATGCCAGGCGCAACAGCTCGACCGTGTTGCCGACGGTTGCCCATCGGTCGGAGAGCCGGCGGTCGTACATTTCGAACTCTGCCGGGCGGTAGCCGCCACCGATGCCGAGCTGCAATCTTCCACCGCTCGCGATTTGCAGGACGGCGGTGTCCACGGCCAGCTTGAGCGGCTCATAGAACGGCGCGAGCAGAACAGAAGGACGCAGGACGATCGTCTTGCTGCGCGCCGCCATCGCGGCGGCGAGCGGC
>JANQHZ010000774.1 GCA_028282445.1 Candidatus Binatia bacterium
CGGCGAGAGCACCCTGTGGGACAACAAGAACACCAGCGCGGTGGAGACTCGCGACGAGATCCTGCTGCAGGCGCTCAGCGACGGGCTCGAGTTCCTGGCAGGTGCCTTCGAGAGCGCCAACCGCGACGAATGGCTGTGGGGGGAGCTCCACGGCGCTCGCTTCCAGCATTTCTTCGGCCAGGCCGGCGTCCCGACCTTCGACCTCGGCAACTTCCCCGCTCCAGGCGGCCGCTTCACCGTCAATCCCGCCTCCTTCAGCCTGAATTCCGACTCCTTCAACTTCCTGTCCGGGCCGTCCATGCGCATGGTCGTCGAGCTCGACCCGGACGGGGTGCGTGTCGTCAACTCGCTGCCAGGCGGCAACTTCGGTAACCCCGGCGAGCTGACCGCCGAAGTCTACAATCGTATCAACCCCGAGCTGAATTACGGCGACCTGACTGCGCGCTACATCAACGGCGAGACCTTCGAGATGCCGTTCAGCCGCGAGCAAGTCGCCGCCGCCGCGGACCGCAAGATCCGCTACGAACCCGCCCCTGTAGATCTCGGCGCCGAGCCGCTCTACCAGGAGCGCGGCCCGTACCCCGTCGGCGTTCGCACGGTCACACTCGACGTCGACCCGCCGCGGCAGGTCGAGATCTGGTACCCCGCCGTGCCGGGCAGCGAGGAAGGCGCCGAGCGCGCCATGTACGAAAGCCTCGAGTCACTACCGCCCAACCTGGTCGATCCGATTCGCGACGCCTTTCCCGACCTGAACTCGATCATCGAGATGACCGCATACCGAGAGCTTCCGGCGAGCCAGGACGGCCCGTTTCCGTTGGTGCTGTTCAGCCACGGCTTCGGCGGCTTCCGCCAGGCCAACTCGATGGTCTGCGCGGGAGTAGCCTCGTGGGGCTTCGTCGTCGCTTCCACCGACCATCTCGAACGCGGGCTGGCCGACGTGGCCTTGCCCGGAACCTATCCGGGCGACGACCGCGACGAGGAGGACCTCATCGCGATGATCGACTTGCTCGACGACCTGTCCAACACCGGTGGCGACCCGCTCGAAGGCGTCGTCGACACGTCACTCGTCGCCTCCACCGGCCACTCGGCCGGCGGCAGCGCCTCGACCGCCATCCTCGACGATCCGCTGATCGACGCGGTCGTGACTTACGACGGCGGCGGCGCGCCGGAAGATCCGCCAAACAAGCCGGTGATGTTCATCGCCGCCGGCAACAACGGCGAGCGCATACGTGAGCGCTTCGAGAACCTCGGCAACCCCCGCAGATTGGTCATCGTCGCCGAGACGGGTCACAACTCATTCACCGACCAGTGCCCGGGCATCCGCGAGCTCGGCGGACTGGCGAGCCTACCGCTACCGATCCCGCCCGAGCTGGTTCGGCTCGGCGACGACGGCTGCTCCTACCAGGAGTACCCGGCGGAACACGCGTACGGGATCTTCCAGCACTTCACCGTCGCCCACCTGCGCGACGCCTTCGGCATCGACGAGGAGCCCATCGGCCTCGGGGAAGGAATCGCGTCGGCATTCCCAGTCGCCATCGACTACACCGACGTCCCGTAGAAGGGAGTGATCGGCACAGAGACACGGAGACACCGAGGATTCCGCGAGGCCGGGACGCGTCGCGAGTCGCATCGGCGGTTCAGTTGCGGCGAAGGGAACGGCTCCGGACCAGCTGCGCTACACTCCGTGTCTCCGTGCCTCTGTGGTGAGATCAGCCCTTCTTGGCGATGCGCGCCCAGGAGTCGCGTAGCGTCACGGCGCGATTGAACACCAACTTGTCGGGCTTGCAGTCCTTCGAG
>JANQHZ010000780.1 GCA_028282445.1 Candidatus Binatia bacterium
CGAACCCGGTACGCGTTCTCCCGACCTCGGAGCTTGCTCGAACCCAGAGGAGTTGGGTTCGTTCGCAACTCGTCGATCACCGCCTTGACCCGCGTGCGGGTGGGCGCCGGTAGGCCTCGAATCTCTTTGGGAACCGCCGAGTGTAGTACGAGCCTATAGGTCGTCGCGGACCTCGTCCCAGTCTACCCACGGCCCCTTGCGCCGCTCCTCGATCAATTCGAGATCTTCGGCATCCTCCAGCCACTGCGCGATTGCCTCTTGGACGACAGCCTGCGCCTTGAGTCCGTGCTCTTCGCAGAATCGGTCCAAGAGCGCCTTGAGCTTTTCGTCGATGCGGTGGGTGATGGTAACCATATTCTCGAAGCTAACCCCCGGAGCAAGCATTCGCAAGCTTTTTCAATCACCGACCCCGAGGACGACGCGCAGAAGGCGACCTGCGGCAGCCGTGGCGACGGACGATTCCTCGCCGCCGTGATTTCGCGCGGCAGGATGAAGCGGCTAGGCGCGGACTTCGACGGTGACGCCGAAGATCTGATCGAGGAGCGGGCCTGCCGCTTAGTGGCGCCGCAGCGCCTTGAATGCGACGCCGGCTAGCGTCAGCAACGCCAGGGAAAGAGCCCCCACCCCGATCGCCGGAGCCGCACTCTCGGGAGTTGAAAAGAGAAAGCGAGTCGCAAAGATGCCCCTCTGGGCCCCGGCTCCTTGCTCGGGTCCGTCCCAAACAACGGCGGATTCTTGCGGACTGCAGGAAACGAAGGGAAATCGCTGGCTGCCGGTCGTGTACGTGTTTACCTGCAACTCCGTCCCGACGGCACCATCATTGCTGTCGAAGAGCTGAGAGAAGATGCCAGAGCCAGCCCCGTCCTGACCTTCGCTTTGCCACGCGACCAGGAAGTCTCCGCCGGGAGCGCAGCAGATCCCTGGTTCCGCCTGATTGCCAGTCGTGTAGGTGTTGACTTGAATCGGCGGGCCTGCCGGCGTCCCGTTGGATACGTAGCTCCGTGCGAACACACCTCGCTCGCTTCCGTCTTGGTCGCCTAAGCTTTCCCAAGCGACTCGAAAGGCACCATCGTCGCGGCAACACAGGGCGGGGTCGGTCTGAAAATCCGTGGTAAAGGTGTTGACCTGGAACTCGGGACCGCGCATCGCCCCGGTCGACCAGAACCGCTGCGCGAACACACCGCTCTCGTCTCCGTCCTGATCCCGCCCACTCTCCCAAGCAACGACGAAGTTCCCATCGCCGTCACAACAAATCGACGCACTGTCTTGGTCGCCGCTGGTGTAGGTGTTGACCTGGAACTCCGCTCCCGCGTACGCCCCCGACGAAGAAAAACGCTGGCCGAAGATGCCCCTCTGGCTACCGTCTTGGCCGCCGCGCCCGTCCCACACGCTGACAAAGGAGCCATCGGGACTGCAGCATACCCCGACGTTGACCTGATTCGCGGTCGTATAGGTATTGATCGGGAACTCGGCTCCGACGCGAGCGGCGGAGCCATCGAACCTTTGACCGAACACACCGGTCTGGTCTCCGTCCTGACCACCATGGCTCTCCCAAACGACGACGAAACCGCCATCTGGTAAACAACAAACCGACGCATCCTCCTGGTCGCCGGTGGTATAGGTGTTGACTTGGAACTCGCTGCCGAGCAACCCGCCGCCTACCGCCACTCTCTGTCCGAACACACCCTCGCCATCGCCATCCTGGCCCACGGATCTCCACACGGTGACGAAGTTGCCAAGACCGTCGTGGCAAACGGTCGACCTAGGTTGCCCGTCTCGAAAGCGCTGGCTGCCTGTCGTGTAGGTGTTGACCTGAAATTCACCGCGCGGACCGATCAGCGACAGTGCTGTCGGCGGCAGCGTTGCGACGATTCCCCAAACCACCAAGCCTCGAAACCATGGTGCCCTCATCCCCGAAGCCCTCCATGCCCTCTACAACTCAAGCGCTACACAATACCGCCAAAGCCAGCAAGCGGTGAAGATCCCGCAACTTGCCCAGACTGGGTTAGCGTTTACGGCCGTCCTCGCCCTGCCAGCAGTCGTCTCGCCGGTATGTGCCCCCAGGCGACGACACAGCAGCAACACTAGCGCTGGCCGAGGAAGGAGCATGGGCGTCGGCTCACCCGACACCCATGCTCCCCTGAACTCATCTGTCTACGGACGCTGCGCGGATCTCCGCACCAGGGCGCCAAGCCCAACGCTCAGTAGGGCTGCGACGAGCAGCCAGAGGTGAGACACCGCCGGAGCTGGCGTTGCATCGTCCAGCGTGCATGTGCCTTCCAGACCGGCAAGGTCGCACGCTTCGCCGGGTCCGTCACAGGCCCTGTCGCAGCATACGTCGTCGACGCAATTGCCCGATTCACATTGCGTGGCATCCGAGCACGAGGCGCCATCCATGCGGCCGGTCGGGGTGGCGGTAGGAGTCGCCGTGCTGGTCGCTGTCTCGGTTGCGGTGGACGTTGCCGTTTGGGTCGGTGTCGCTGTCGGAATTGGGAATACCTCGACGTCGTCACCGGCCAAACCCGTGCAGCCGTTGCCGTTCGTGAACGCGTACGTGATGGTGTGGACTCCAATGCCGGCGGCGGCGGGATCGAAGCTGTAGGTCATCCCGTTGCCGTCGTCGGTGACGCCCGGTCCGCTGTACGTGCCGCCTGTCGGGCTGCCGCCACCGAGTCCGAACTGCACGCCCGCATCGACGGCAAGGTCGGCTGGAGCCGTGAAGGTCGGG
>JANQHZ010000835.1 GCA_028282445.1 Candidatus Binatia bacterium
CACTCGCAGCGAGCGCGACCGTCTCGGTTGCGGAACCGCTGGCGACCGTCGGGGGAAGATCGATCGACCGCGCCGCGGTCGAGAAAGTCGTGTCCGCCGAGCTGGCCGAGATCGAGAATCAGCGCTACTCGACTCTCCGTGAGGGAGTCGACGCTCTGATTGCCGAGAATCTCATGGAGCTCGAGGCAGAGGCGCGCGGCGTCTCCGTGCAGAAACTGGCCGACGACGAAATCTTCAAGAAAACCGACGCGCCGAACGACGCCGAGATTCAGGCGCTCTACGAGCAGAATAAACAGAACCTCCAGGGAGCGCCGCTCGAGGCGGTACGCCCGCGTCTGGTCGACTACCTGACGCAGATCAAGTTCGCGACGCGTCAAGAGGAGCTGATTGCCGATCTCAAGAAGAAGTACCCGACCGATATCAAGCTGCGCCCCCCGACGGTTGCGGTCGAGACTGGAACGCGAGTTCGCGGACCGAAGGACGCGCCGGTGACCATCGTCGAGTTCTCCGACTACGAGTGCCCGTTCTGCAAACGCGCCGAAGCATCCCTCAAGAAGGTCCTGCTAGCCTATGGCGACAAGATCCGCCTCGCTTACCGAGACTATCCCCTCGAATTTCACGAGAATGCACGACCCGCCGCGATGGCCGCCCACTGCGCCAATGCGCAGGGAAAGTTCTGGGAGTACCACGAAAAGGTAATGGCCAGCGAAGAGCTCTCGGCCGAGGCACTCGTCACAATCGCGGACGCGGTCGAACTGGACCGTGCGGCTTTCGACAGCTGTATCGAGAAGAAGGAGTTTGCGAGCGCCATCGACGCGGACGTCGCCGCCGCGCTGGAAGCAGGGGTCAACGGCACGCCCGCCTTCTTCGTCAACGGACGCATGCTCGATGGGGCGCAACCCTTCGAGGCCTTTCGCGAGGTCATCGAAGAGGAGCTGGCCTGGGCGGCCAAGAGCAACTAGCCGCCCTCCCCAAAGCAGAGGCGATCGCTCGATTGTAGCGGCATGGCTGACGACAAGAAAAGCTCGGAGTCGAACCAGCGGAAACGTTTCGAGCTCCTTTACGACCTCGGGTGCGCTTTCTCATCGCACATCGAGATCGAAGAACTCTTCCCGTTCGTCGTCAACAAGTGCTGCGAGGTCTTCGAAGCCGGAGGCGCCTCGATCCTGCTGCTGGACGAAGAAGCTCAGGAGTTGTTCTTCCCCTACGTCGCAGAAACCGACGCCGAGGTGAGCTCGAGCCTGCGGGAGCTTCGGATTCCCGCCGACAAGGGAATCGCCGGCTCCGTCATTCAAACCGGGCGCGGCGTCCGGGTCGACAACGTCAAAGACAGCTCGAAGTTCCTATCCGATGTCGACGAGACCACCGGCTTCGAAACGCAGAACGTGATCTGTGCGCCCCTCAACACACACCTCGGTGTGATCGGCGTGCTGCAGGTCCTGAATCGCAACCAAGGCGACTTCACCGACGACGACCTGGCCTTCCTGGAAGCATTGGCCGGCAGCGCGGCGGTGGCGATCGAGAACGCAAGGCTCTACGCCACGGTGCGCGAGTCCGAACAGATGCTGCGGGTCGAAGTCGGAGCCCTGCGTCGCGACCTCGCACACCGCGACCGCTTCGCCGACATGGTCGGTTCGGGACCGGCCATGGACGAAGTGTTCCAGTTGATGGAAAGCGCCGCGGCAAACCCGATTACCGTCCTGATCGAAGGCGAGACGGGAACCGGCAAAGAGTTGGTCGCGCGCGGCATCCATCGCAGCAGCGCACGCGCCCAAGCCCCATTCGTCGCGGTCAATTGCGCAGCGGTGTCGGAGACACTGCTCGAGAGCGAGCTCTTCGGACACAAACGCGGATCGTTCACCGGCGCCACCCAGGACCATCGAGGCTTGTTCGAGGCCGCGCAGGGCGGAACCGTCTTCCTCGACGAGGTCGGCGAGATGCCGACAGCCATGCAGGCCAAGCTGCTGCGCGTCCTGCAAGAGGGGGAGATCGTGCGCGTCGGGGAATCGCAGCCGCGCCAGGTCGACGTACGGATCGTCTCCGCAACCAACCGCAATCTCGAGGAAGAAGTCGAAGCCGGCAACTTTCGCGAGGATTTGTTCTACCGTCTCGCGGTATTCCCGATCGCAGTGCCGCCCCTGCGAGAACGCCGTCTCGACATCCCGGCGCTTTGCGACCACTTCGTGAGCAAACACCGGGAGAGCAGCGGCTGCACTGGAATCACCGAAGAAGCGCTCGCTGTCTTGGTCGAGCACGACTGGCCGGGCAACATTCGACAACTGGAAAACGAAATCGAGCGGGCAGCGGTAATTGCCGGCAAGGCCAACGCCATCGAGCTGCGACACCTCTCCCCGAAGGTGCGGGGAGCCACCGCAGGGGCCGATCCGGTCAAGATGGCCGAACCATCGTCGGCGCCGGCATCGACCTCGGAGCCGATACCTCTACGCGAAGCTCGCGCCAGCTTCGAAGCAGCCTTCATCCGCCAGGCGCTCCAGAACAACGATCGCAACGTATCGAGGACGGCCCGCGTGCTCGGCCTGTCTCGCGTCATGCTGCAAAAGAAGATGAAGGACTACGGACTTCGTCAGGAGTCGGGCACCCAAAAGGCGGGGGGGAAATGATGGAATCCGGCGCGTCACCTCCGGGAGGCATCGCGGCACGATGATTGATCTCGACAAACAGGGGAACGTGTTCGTCCTGACGATGAACGCCGGAGAGAATCGCTTCAACCGAACTTCGGTCGACGCGCTCAATGCCGCGCTCGATGAGGTCGAGGCATCCACCGGTCCGGCCGCGATGGTCACCACGGGTGGCGCCGAAAAGTTCTACTGCAACGGCCTCGACCTCGATTGGATGATGGGCGACGGCAAAGATGAAGCCACCCCGATGGTCGCCGACGTCATCCGGATGCTCGGCCGC
>JANQHZ010000845.1 GCA_028282445.1 Candidatus Binatia bacterium
GCGTTCACGACCACCTCGGTCTCCATGCGCGCCAGATGAATCCCGAGGCAGGTGTGCGGGCCGGTGGCGAAGGCCATGTGGCTGCGCGCCTTGCGGAAAATGTCGAAGCGCTCCGGGTTCTCGTAGCGGCTCGGATCGTGATTGGCCGCCCCCATACACACGGTGATTTGCGCGCCCTCCGGGAGGGCGACTCCGCACACCTCGACTGCGCGAGTCGTCGTGCGGGTGATGGTGGTCAGCGGCGGTTCCCACCGCAGTCCTTCCTCGATCGCTTGTTTGAGTAGCGAACGGTCGGCGCGCAGCGCCGCGAGTTGGTCCGGATGCCGCAGCAATCCGATCAGGAGGTTGCTCGACGAGCGGTAGGTGGTCTCGGCGCCGGCCGGAAGCAGCAGGCGCAGGAATGCGAAGATCTCCTCGTCAGTGAGTCGTTTCCCATCGAGCTCAGCTTCGACCAGCGTGCTGATGAGGTCGGTTCCGGGTTCGGCGCGACGCTGTGCGACGACGTCTGCGAAGTACTCCCGCAGCGACTGCGAAGCGGCGAAGCCGCGCTCGATGTCCATCGCGATGCTGATCAGCTCGACCGCGAGCCGGTGGAACTCGGGGAGGTCTTTCTCCGGAAGGCCCATCATCGCGGCGATGACTTGAATCGGAAATGGAAAAGTCAGGTCGGCGACCAGCTCGGCTCGCCCGCGCCCGGACAGCGCGTCGACGCGCGCGTGGACGATGGGCTCGACCACCTCGGCGCGCCATCGTTCCATCGCCTTCAGAGTAAACGCCGGCTTGAGAAGGTCCCTGTAGGCACGGTGCTCGGGTTCGTCCATTTCGAGGATGCTGTGGCCCATCACCAGCCCCATCGAGTTGGCGTACCCCTTGGACGAGAAGGTATTGCCGTCGAGAAGAACCGCGGCGACGGCATCGTAGGACAGGGCGGCGAAATGCTCGCTGTGCTCGGTCCCGGGGATGGTCATCTCGGGTAGTCCGAACTCACGCGTCAGCTTGCCTTTCCACACCGGCGCGTCCTGCATCAACTCGATAAATCGCGAGTACGGATCGATGATCGTCCCCGACCCGGTCGCCGCGTCGAATTCTTCGAATGAGTTCTCGCTTCCCATTGCAACACCTTCCGTAGATTCAAAGAGAATCGAACCGCAGATGAACGCAGATTAACGCAGATACGGTTTGCGCGCTGCAACCGTGCTTGGGGTTCGGTCGTGGGTCAGTTTGATCTTGGAGCACGATCCCGTCCCCCTGCCATGCCAGGGGGACGGCTTTTGGGGCTTCGGGGATTAAACTGACCCTCTATCTGGGGTTCGATAGCCGTGAAGCTCGGCAGCGGCGGGATCAGCGTTCATCTGCGTGTATCTGCGGTTCCAAAAGCCTCTCGATCCGAGGTCTGAATGGGCTCGCGACCTTTGTCCCGTTGCCAGGGGCCGGTTGAAACTAGAGAGGGCCGACCCGTTGGGGTCGGCCCTCTTGGATGTGACTCGAGATGCGGGCTCGGCGGTCAGCCGACGGCCTTCATCTCCTTGAGCTCTTCTCCGATCGGATAGCGTTCGAAGACTTTCGCGACCTGCTCATCGGTTGCGGTGATCGAAGCGCCGCTCGACGGAACTTTCTCCGTGCGCAGCCATTCCGGCAGGCTGGGGTCGTATCCGGCCTTCTTGTTGAACTCCCACTCGTCTTGCATACATTGCCAGCCGAGGTCGGCGGCATCCTCGAAGCTGAGGTCGGCACCGTACATCGCGTTGTAGAGAGATCGGATGTCTTCGATCTTCGGTCCCTGAAACTGGCAGAAGCCGCTCGAGTCGCACAGCGCATTGACCAGCTGAGCGTTTTGCGAGCCCATCGAGATGTCCTCGGGGGCGGCGATGACGAGCCCGGCGGTGTGGTCGGCTCCCATGGCGCTGGTCATGTAGGTGAGTGCGGTCGCCGGCAGGCTGCGAGGCTCCCATGCCGGCAGGCCCTGGCCCCCGATATGGGGTACCCGGTCCGCGTTGAAGTGCTCGCCGACCGCGACCACTCCGTTGGCGACGGCTTCGGCGAGCGGGTCTCCCTTGTCGACCTTCTCGAGAAGTGCGATCGCGCCGTCGGCATCGCCGAAGTCCAACGCCCCGCAGTCCATGGCGAGGCCGATTGCACCGCCCGTTTCGATGGTGTCGAGGCCGAGCTCGTCGCAGAGACGGTCCATGATGGCGACTTTGTCGAGGTCGCCGATCTCGCAGTTGGATCCGCACAGCGAGATGGTCTCGAA
>JANQHZ010000874.1 GCA_028282445.1 Candidatus Binatia bacterium
GTTCGAGGAGGTCGAATTCAGCGGCTTCCTGCCCGGCAGCGGGACGATCTTCGGAGCGCCGATCAGCGCCGGCCTCGAGGCGATTTCGGGTGGGCGGGCGATCGAGAGCGGAGATCTCGACGGCGACGGCAAAGCCGATCTGGTCGCCGTCGTCGAAGCCGGCAGCCGCGTGCAGGTTCTGCTCAACCGGACCGAGCCCGGCTCGGCCTGCCCCGGCGATTGCGACGGTGACGGTACGGTCGCCATCAACGAGCTCATCCGAGGCGTCAACATCGCGCTCGGCAATGCAGAGCTGGCATCGTGTGTCGCGGTCGATCGCGACGGCAACGGCACGGTGGCGATCAACGAGCTGATCGCGGCCGTCAACAACGCGCTCGGCGGCTGCTCCGCCTGACGCGTTTGATTGACCCGAAGCTCGCGTGGCAGCTTCGGAGCTAGCCAAACCACACGGGGGGAATCATGCAATCTGGGCGTTCGTCGAAGCTTTTCGGATTTCTGCTGGTCGCGGTGATGGCGGTGGTGGAGTTTCTCATCGCGCCACTGGCAGAGGCGGGTCGGTTCAACCCATCCCTCATCCGATTTCGCACCAATCAGGTCATCGAGCAGTTCGTCGTCGACGTGGAGGATCCATTCGAGAACGACCCACGCTACAACGCGATCGCTTTGGGTAACCTCGATGCAGGTGCGACGGTGGATCTGGTCGCGGTCGACGGCGAGAACGACGGTCTTCAGGTGTACCTGGGGTCGGGCAACGGAACCTTTGGCGACCCGACCGGCCTAGAGTCTGAGAACGCCTTCGATCCGATCGCGGTAGTCATCGGCGACTTCACCGGCCCCTTCGATGAGAACGGCGGCGCGCCCGACGGCAATGCCGATCTCTTCGCCGTCGACGACGCGGGTTTCGTCGATCTGTGGATCGGCGACGGCACCGGCGATTTCGCTGCCCCGGACCAAGCAGTCGAATTTGTCAGCGATCTCGCCGACGCGGTGACGGGCGCCGTCGCAGCCGATTTCGATGGCGACGGCCAGCTCGATATCGCGATTGCCGACGACGACGAGGTGATCTTCGTCTGCAATGACGATGGAACGCTGGTCTCCTGCCCGACCGCAACGGTTGTGTTGCCGGACTTGGGAGACGACTTCGTTTCGATCACCGACCTGGGGGCTGGCGATTTCGACGGCGACGGCGACGCGGATATCGTGACGGTGGATACCGAGCTGGGGATCGCGTACCTGATCTATGGCGACGGTGCCGGTAACTTCAGTCTGGATAGGCTCGGCCTGCCTCTCTATCCCGAGGGTGAGCCGACCGAAGGCCGCCTTGCCGTAACCAACTTCGACGGCGGCGGCCCGAGCGATTTTGTGGTCGCCAACAATGAAGAGTTTTCCGATGTGAATGCCCAGACCTTCGTTGGGCTCGGGAACGAGCGGTTCGATTTGTACCCCTTCTCCGCGCCAATGGATCCGCGCGGCATCGAGGCCGCCGATTTCGATCAGGATGGCGTTCCGGATCTGGTCTACTCGGCGCGCATCGGCTTGTCGATCGAAGTCGGAGTTCCTACCGGCGATTTCAGCGACAGCTTCGGCGCGCAACCGGCATCGGCAGTTGGCTCGATTCCCGGGCGGCGGATGGCCGGCGCCGAAGTGCTCAAGGCGGCCGACCTCGATGGCGACGGCCTGCCCGATCTCGTCGGGCTGGTCAGCGGCGGTACCGAGATCGAGGTGGCGTTGAACATCACCAACGAGCCGACTCCGACGGCCCCACCGGCGACCGAGACGCCGACCGGAGTCGCGACGCCGACGCCCGCGGTGACCCAGCCGCCGGCGCCCCTCCCGACCGCAACCAGCCCCGGCTTGCCGACTACGACGCCGCCGCGACTCGACTTCGACGACGACAGTTGCGCGGTCGCACCGGTCTCCGACCCGGGCTCGCCCAGTCCGCTCTGGGTTCTCGGGGGGATGGCCTTGCTCGCGTTGCGGCGCCGAGCGCGGCGACGCTGAGACCGGAGGTGGTGGCCGATTCCGCTCATTGAGCAGCAACTTGGCGATTTGCGGCATCCCAGAGACAAATCGGGCCGGCTCCACCCGACGACCCTGAGGTTTTCCTCGCGCGCGAGGCGCTGCGCGGATTCGCGGGATCCTAGCGAGCCGCGGCCGGTGGCGGTGTCAGGTTGACAAAATGAAGGTTGGCCAAGAGAGTGGGGGCTTTA
>JANQHZ010000878.1 GCA_028282445.1 Candidatus Binatia bacterium
TCTTCGGGTCGCTCTGGATGCAGTTCTCCGCCTCGCCGGGGCCGGAGATCTTGCCTTTGACGAAGTCCTTGATGCAGCTGCTGTTGATCTTGCCTTGAGCCGCCTGAATCTTGATGGCGTCCTTGTTGATCTTGTTGATGCACTTCTCCTGATCCTTGGTCTGCACCTGCGCGATTGCAGATCCGGATGCGATGATTGCGGCAGCCGCCGCGATGGATGCGATTTTCCTCATGGTGTCCTCCGTTATTATTTGGGGGAGCATACCGCGGGCTGGTTTTGGTCGAAAGCTTTTTCTTCTCGGTTGGAAAGCCAGCCACCTTATCGAGCGGTTAGTACCCCTGAGGGGGCAGCACCGTGCCTAGTTGGTCGACCGTGACGCTCCGAGTCGTTAGCCTGCACCATGGCCTCGCAAGAGATCTTCTACGCAAGCGCGACCGAGCTTGCTGCCCGATTGCGGCGTGGGGACATTTCCGCGGTCGAGGTGCTGGGCGCCCACCTCGAACGAATCGAGGCGGTGAATCCCTCGCTCAACGCGGTCGTCACGCTGTGTCCGGAGCGGGCGCTCGAGGCGGCGCGGCGGGCGGACGGCGAGCGCGCCGCCGGTCGTACGACCGGACCGCTGCACGGGCTTCCGATCGCGCATAAGGACCTGGTGCTGACCAAGGGGCTGCGCACGACTTTCGGCTCGCGACTGTTCGAGAACTTCATCCCACCGAGCGACGATTTGATTGTCACTCGTCTGCGTGAGGCCGGCGCCATCCTGGTAGGCAAGACGAATACTCCGGAGTTCGGCGCGGGTTCGCAGACCTTCAACGACGTCTTCGGCGCGACCCGCAATCCGTACGACCTGAGCAAGACCTGCGGCGGTAGCAGTGGCGGCGCCGCGGTGGCACTCGCCGCCGGAATGCTACCGATCGCCGACGGGAGCGACATGGGTGGCTCGCTGCGCAATCCGGCGAGTTTCTGCAACGTCGTTGGCCTGCGGCCTTCTGCCGGGAGGGTTCCGATCCACCCTTCGCGACACGCGTGGTCGACACTTTCCGTACTCGGGCCGATGGCGCGCAACGTCGAAGACTGTGCGCTGTTGTTTTCAGCGATGGCGGGGCCGGATGCGCGATCGCCGATCTCTCTTCCCGAGCCGGGCGAGACCTTCGTGGCTCCGCTCGAGCGGGACTTTTTCGGTGTGACGGTTGCTTGGAGTGAAGACCTCGGCGGTCTACCGCTCGACCCGCGCGTTCGCTCGGTCGGTGCGGCCGGTCGCAAGGTGTTTGCCGAGATTGGCTGTCGTGTGGAAGACGGCGAACCTGATCTCGGTGGTGCCGATTCCGTCTTCCACGCGCTGCGTGCGTTCTCCTTCGTCGCCGGATTTTCCGGGTCGTCGGAGGACGCTCTGACGCGCGTCAAGGATACCGTGCGTTGGAACCTGGAGCAGGGTAGGGCGCTGACCGCTGAGGACCTGTCACGCGCGGAGATGCAGCGCACCCAGGTGTACCACCGGATGCGCGAGTTTATGGGCCGCCACCAATTCCTCGTCTGCCCGGTGAGTCAGCTGCCGCCCTTCGATGTCGACGCTCCCTACCCGGCAGAGATCGACGGCACGCCGATGGAGAGTTACATCGACTGGATGCGCACCTGCTACTACATTACCGTCACCGGGCATCCGGCGATTTCGGTCCCGTTTGGTTTCACCGACGACGGGCTTCCGGTCGGTCTTCAGATCGTCGGCAGATATCGGGACGATTTGGGCGTGCTTCAGTTGGCACACGCTTTCGAACAGGCCACCGGGGCCGGAAGCCGCCGGCCACGGCTCGGGTGAGTACCCGGGTGCTGGGCCGGCTATTCTTGGCTTAATCTCAGCAAGCGCGCCTTCCGCTGTAGAGCCTCGATGCGCTCGGCGGTCGGCGGGTGGCTGGCGGCGAGGCCGGACCATTGCCCGGCGTCTTCTCCCTCGGAGGCGATCAGCTCGAAGAATTCGAGGGCGCCGCGGGTATCGCCGTAGGCGGCGAACACCAACTCGAGACCGACCTCGTCCGCTTCCCGCTCCTGGTCGCGCGAGTACTTTCCCTCGCCGACATTGAGCAGGTCGTCGATCCAGGAGCCGGCGTCGCCGCTGAACGCCAGGACCGGAATAACGACGAGGAATACGCGACCCAATCTCTTCAGAACGTGGCGTCTCTGGTGGTGTCCGAGCTCGTGGCCGATGACCATGGCGAGCCCGATG
>JANQHZ010000946.1 GCA_028282445.1 Candidatus Binatia bacterium
CGATCGCACTCAGACCGCGGGGCGCCCTCTCGCAGAAGTCGTCGCGCGCGCCCTGCGCGGCGGCGTCGACGCGGTGCAATTGCGCGAAAAGGATCTCGACACGAGAGATCTTCTGGCAATCGCACTCGAGCTCCGACAGCTGACGCGCCTGCACGACGCAGAGTTGCTGATCAACGACCGCATCGACGTCGCCCTCGCCGCAGAAGCGGACGGCGTTCCCCTACCGGGCTCGTCGTTCTCGGTCCAGGAAGCTCGGCCCCTCCTCGGCCCCAACCGACTGATCGCGGTTTCGACCCACTCGATCGACGAGGCGAGGCACGCCGAAGGCGACGGCGCCGACTTCGTCGTCTTCGGTCCGGTCTACGATACACCGTCGAAGCGCAGCTATGGCGCACCCCAAGGCGTCGATCGTCTCGCTCAGGTTGTCAACGCCGTCAGCATCCCGGTGATCGCCATCGGCGGCATCGACGAAACCAACGCAGCGACCATCGCCGCGACCGGATGCCACGGAATCGCAGCGATCCGCGCCATCACGGCAGCCGACACGCCCGAAGCGACGGCTCGCACGCTGCGCGCCCACTGGTAAACGAGCCTCCTACTCGCCGTCAGGCAAGCGCAGCACTCTGATTCCGACCGCTTCGTTGGACTCCCGCTCGGCGAAGCCGACCGCGATCGCGCTGCCGCTCGCGGCGATATCGAGATGGAGGAGATCTCCCTGGTACAGCGCTTGGCCGTGGGCGGGCTCGAGCTCGCCGAGCGCGTCGGCGCGGCGAACGAGCAGACGGGTCGTCCCGGACACATCCTCGAGCCAGGCAATCGCAAAGCCGTCCGCGGTTCCGGCCGCGACCGGTGAGCGCACACTGCCCAGCGAGCTGCCGATCTCGAATCCACCGAGAGGGTCGACGGCACCGGCCGCCGCCGTAAAGCGGCCGCCGCGAATCCGATTCGGCGCAGTCAGCACCGACTCCGAACGGTCGCTCCACACCGCCAGGAACAACTCGTCGTCGGGGTTCCCGGCCAGGTCGACCTCGCGATCAACACCCACCTCGTCGATCAACGGCACGAACTCCGCCAACCGACCATTAGAGTCGCCGGCGGAACCGGCAAAGTCGAAAAAGACCGACACCTGCCCAATCCACGCGCCGGCCAACTCGGTAGCGCTGCGCGCCATCGCAGGCGGTTCGTCCCCAATAATCCAGCCCTGCGGGCTTGAACGAAACATCGGCCCGCAACGGTTGGCATAGGCCACCTCTACGATCGGCCGAGAGCCATCCGGATCCCAGGCAAGCGAGATGCGGTCGGACAAGGCGAACGCGCAGTAGCCGATTACCCAGAGTCCCTCGAAGAAATCGAGCTGCCCCAGCGACGCCTCCCGAGCCCCGAAGCTGCGGCCGAGAGCAGCAGAAAAGGAGAACGTACGGTAGGCAATGGCCGTACTGCGCCATGCCACATAGAACGCGCCGTCCGGGTCGCCGACCGCTACGGGATTGAACGAGTACACTCGCTCGATCACCGCGTCGTCCCTCCCCAACTGCTCGATCGGGAACTCCCCACTGATCTCGACCGGCGCCGGATCGACTGCTCGCATGTCGCGATCGAAGCGACGCGCCAAGATTCCGGTCGAACCGAGCGCATCGACCGTCTGGGAGTACGCGACAACAAAACCGGACGGCCCGCCGGCAACGGTCAAATCGCGGCCGCTCCGGCCCGGACACCCGACGAGAATACTTCGACCATCCACCGAACAGCTGCCGACGATACCGCACTCGGAAATTGCCGATCGAACGAAGGTGACCAGCTCCGATACCGATACGCGTCCGTCCGCATCGAGGTCGTAGCAGTCTAGATCCGAATCGACCCCTTCCAGCGAATGCCGCACTGCGAACACGATCTCGCTCGCCGAAACCTCCCCGTCGCCGTCACAATCCCCGGGACACCCGTTGGCTTGGGCGGCGGTGTTGCCGAGACTCACGAAAGCAACAACGAGAACCGCAATCGCAGCCTTGCGAAACTCCATAGGCCCTCCAGGCGAAACTCCATAGGCCCTCCGGCTGCAGGCTCGCAAAAAACGCCAGCAGGAACAAGAGAGAATTCGATGCGAGGTCACCTACCCGTTGGCGGGGAGATACCAAATCGGCGAAGTCCAGGCGCGTTCCTGGATCGACCTCGGAACCCTCGGGTCGTCACAGCCCTCGGGACGTTGAGCAGAAGGCAGGGAAAGGCATTGTCGCCAAGACCAGCGACAGCTCGGGTTCTCCAGAATGCGAGCGTAGTAAACCGCCGCGCGAGTCTGGTCGAAAGCCGGGTCGCGCCAAAAACCGCAGAGCTCGTCGTTGCCTTCGCCGTATGGCCGACACGTGTCGAGGTCGACGCCGCTGCCGTTTTCGGCGCTTCCGGCAACATCATAAACGGCCTGGTGAAGCCGGCCGTCGTCACCAACCCAACCTTTCACGATCTGAACCCGTTGCAGCAACCCACCGGGGTGCTCGGCTGTCCCGGGATCTCGCAGAGCGTCGACGAAGAAGATGGGTTGCACGGCGTCGGGCAAACGCGGCGGCAGCACTTGTCCCATCGCTACGCCGCTCTGGTAGCCGACGGCCACCCGTTCACTGCGAATACAGATATCCGATGGGTAGTCCCAGCCGCCGAAAAATCGCGGGCGTATACGAGGCCCACTGGTCGCGAAGGTCTCACGCCGGCGCAGCGCCTCGAAGATGGCGTCGCGGCTGTTCTCCTCGGCCCATACACCCGCCAGACCACCGGGGTTGCGGGCGAGGATGTCGCGCGGCGAGAGAGACAAGCGCTCCCCGATCGAATCGTCGTTCGACCCGGTCGACCCGGGCCAATCATACTCCGACACCGCGCCGGGCGTCGCGTTGTGCGTATCGGTGCTGCCGATCACTCCGAAGGCAAACGGATTGACGCCGAGCTCGCTCCAATGCCGCAAGCCGTCGATCAGCGCATAGCGCGTGAAATCGAGCCGCGAAACGCAGCCCCGCCCCGACAACGCCCCGGCGCCGGTACCGCCCTGGCAGTCGGCCGGCGGATCGCCACGGATCGCGCGCACCTTCTCGAAGCCACAGAGCTCGTCGGGGTCTCCTACGACGCCGTACATGCCCGCCCGACATTCCGAGTCGCCCTTGACCTGTATGATCTCGACGACCGGCTCCATGCGCGCGCGCAGCCTCGCCAATCGACGGCGCTCGACGGGCACCCGATCGGTGTCGGCAACGGTGAACATCCGACCGTTCGAAAGATTGGGATTATGCGGGATGGCGAGGACGTCACAACCGCTCTCGGTCGACAGACAGGTTGCTTCGAGACCGCGCCACAGCTCCATCTCGGTCGGAGCATCAATCCACGAAATCGGCAACTCCGGAACGATCTCGTTGCGGAATAGGACGTTGCGGTGAACGCTCGAGCGATCCGGCGAAGCGCTGTACTCGAAACCGTGCAACGTTGAAAACGAGCATGCGTCGGTGCGATCGTACCAGCGCTCAGTAGCGGCTTGCGTCTCATTCCACACCGACGCCAGGCCGGCGCGGCAGAGCGCGCCGGCGAGTCCGCACAAGCCGGGCTCGCGACCTTCGAGCCCAATCAATCCGATGATGCGAGCGTACCTCTCCAACCCGAGAATGCGAGCCAACCAGTTGGTCTTTTCGCCGCGGAACATGCGACACGCGGAAGAGTCGTAGCGGCCTAGGTCGGGTTGCTCGCACAGGCGAACCTCGCCCATCCACTCCGCGTGATCGGTGACGGCGGCGAAATCGAGGGGGCGATCGATCCGCAACGTCCGCGTCGCGGCACCGCCGGATGAGACCAAGCGCACCTCTTCGCCACGTGCGAACGCGTAGGCATCGTCCGGGGTCAACGTGACGTCCCGCGAACGCGCATCCATCGAATAGCCCGTGTGCACGTGCAAGTCGCCGAAGAGCGCTCGCCGCAGGGAGTCGCGCCGCGCGCACTCGGCGCGCGGGCGGAGCGGCCGCGCCGCTGCCGGAGCGCCGGGCGGGAACCACTTGGCGTGGCCGGGGTTCGAGGGGATCCACAGCCAAACCACGTAGGCAGCGCACAGGGCCAGGGCCGAGAGGAGTGCGACGACTTTCAACCGACTCGGCACTCAGAAAATGTAGCGTGGCAGCGCTCGGAGCGCACCTACCCCGCGTCGGCCGCCGGCTCTTCGGGATCGTACACCGGCAGCTCCAGACAGAATCTCGCGCCCCGGCCGCGCGTCGGCTCGGCAAACAAGCGCCCCCCATGCGCTTCCGCCAGCGTCCTGCTGATCCCCAGACCGATCCCCAAGCCAGTAGCCTTGGTGGAGTAGAACTGGTCGAAGCAGGCACGCGCCGCCTCCTCGTCCATTCCAGGCCCGTTGTCCTCGACGTAGATCCTCACCCAACTGTGGGCCGCGCGAAACGCCATGACCCTCACCTCGCCGGCTTCGACCTCGTTTGCGGCAATCGCCTCCAGCGAATTGACGATGAGGTTCACCAGGATCTGGGTGATCTGCACCGCGTCGACGTTGACCCCAGGCAGGTCGACCGTCGGCTGGTGGCGCAGCGATACGCCGGGAAACGATTGCGCCGTCCGCGTGAGATTGACTGCATCCGCGACGATCTCGTTGGGGTCGCAAACACTGCGCGCGGGCTCGCGCTTCTGAAGAAAGGCCTTGAGCCGATCGACGATACGCGCCGCCCGCAGGGTCTCCTGGTTGATTCGCTCGAGCGGCTCGCACACCGCGTCATGAGCCGCGGGATGGGGACGCAATCGGTTGAGGGTCGCGCTCGCGTAGTTCGAGATGGCCGCCAGAGGCTGGTGGTACTCGTGCGCCATTCCCGCCGCGATCTCCCCCATCATCGTTACCCGCGAAACGTGGGCGAGATCGCTGCTCAATCGGCGCGCCTCCCCCTCCGCGTCGTCGCGTTCGTTGGCGAGGGCGCGCGTGCACAGTGCGGTCAGTACCCCGACCAGGGTGAAGACCTGCACCGAAAGCAGCGACTCGTTCGACACTCCACCGCCGACCCCGGCCTG
>JANQHZ010001188.1 GCA_028282445.1 Candidatus Binatia bacterium
CGACTCCAAGAAGCTTCGTGAAGAGCTGCTCGCCAGTGCCGAGTTGATGGAGCGGCTCGTCAAGGATCGGGGGTTGTTGGTCGATATTGACGACGAGACGCGCGAGCGGTTTCTGATCGCCGCCGGGCGGGTTTCTCGTCCCAACAAGCGGCAACGCAAGGCGCTCGCGCGGGCGCGACAGAAGGTTGGGCGCAACGGCAAGAAGAAAGCGGATCAGGAGCTGCTCGACCGGACCGGGATTCGCAAGCTGCGCGAGAGCCCGATCTTTCTCACGCCGCGGCGCTTGGCGTTGCACGCAGGCGAGGAGCCGCAATACGATGCGCCGGCGTCGCTCGGGACGGTGCACGAGGAGCGGATTTGCTACTGCTGCCGCGCCACCTACAACGAGGTGCACCACTTCTACGATCAGATGTGCATCGACTGTGGCGACTTCAACTACGCCAAGCGCATCCAAACCGCCGACCTGAGCGGGCGTGTGGCGTTGGTTACCGGGGCGCGGGTCAAGATCGGTTATCAGGCTGCGATCCTGCTGTTGCGGGCGGGATGCCGGGTGATCTGCGTGACGCGTTTCCCGCGCGACGCGGCGCGGCGCTATGCCGCCGAGGCCGACTTTTCGGAGTGGGGCGATCGCTTGGAGATCTACGGCGTCGACCTGCGCCATACGCCGAGCGTCGAGAAGCTGTGCGCCAATCTCCTGAAGACGCACGACCGGCTCGACTTCATTATCAATAACGCGTGTCAGACGGTGCGCCGTCCCCCCGGCTTCTATCAGCACTTGATGCAGATCGAGGCCGAGCTCGACGCGGACCTCAGCGCGGCCGAGCGTGCGTTGCTGCCCGCGGCCGACGCGTCGACGGCGCTGTCGGAGAGGGGTGGTCCGGTTTCTTCGGCGGCTCTCTCGCAGATCGAGTTGACCAGCGAAGACGCCGAACGCGGGCAGCACCTGTTCCCGGCGGGCTTGCTCGATGCCGACCTGCAGCAGGTCGATCTGCGCAAGGTCAACAGCTGGCGGCTCAAGCTGGCCGAAGTACCGACCATCGAGCTGTTGGAGGTCCACCTGGTCAACGCGGTGGCGCCGTTCTTGTTCAACGCCCGCTTGAAGCCGCTGATGCTGGCGGTGCCGACGCGCGACAAGCACATCGTCAACGTGTCGGCGATGGAAGGGCAGTTCTACCGGATTTTCAAGACCGATCGTCACCCCCATACCAACATGGCGAAGGCGTCGCTCAACATGATGACCCGAACCTCGGCGATCGACTATCACGCCGATGGAATCCACATGAACAGCGTCGACACCGGGTGGGTGACGGACGAAGACCCGATCGATCACGCCGAGATGAAGCGCGAGGTGCACAGCTTTCATCCGCCGCTCGATATCGTCGACGGAGCGGCTCGCATCGTCGATCCGATCTTCTCCGGGATCAACACCGGGAAGCATGTGTGGGGGCAGTTTTTGAAGGACTACCGGGAAACGGACTGGTAGGGCGCGGGGGCGGCGGCCCCAGGGCCGCCCTACGGGGTCCCGACTTGTCGTCGCGGATTCCGAATGCGGCGGTCGAAGTGGAACGCGCCTTGAAGGAAAAAATAGCTCTCACCACAGAGGCACCGAGAACACAGAGGTTGAAGGGGGGAGAGGGGATACGCCTACCGCCCTGAGGTTCGCTTCGGATGATCTTCGCGCTTCAAGATCCGATGCCCGTTTCGTCCGCGTATTCTCTGTGTTCTCGGTGCCTCTGTGGTGAATTCTTGTCTTTCGAAGCTAGAAGATTTTCAGGGCTTCTCGGATGATCATGGTGGCCAGGGCGATCCACGCGAAGAGGAACAGCCCGAAACGGATGTTGACGATGTTGATCGTCGCCTGGACCAGCGAGTGCACGATTCGCAGGATCGCGAAGGCCCAGGCGCATTGGACGTGCAGGGCGTCGACGTGGCCGGCGACGGCGATGGTGAGGGCGATCGCGTAGAAGAGGGTCGGCTGCTCGAAGAGGTGGTTGT
>JANQHZ010001189.1 GCA_028282445.1 Candidatus Binatia bacterium
GGAGCCCTACGCGGCCAGCCCTGCCGCGAGTACATCCCGCTCGACAACGCCGAATCCTGAAGAGCACCACTTTTAGCCACGGAGGCACCGAGACACGAAGAAAGCTGTTCAGCATCCCTGTCTCCGTGTCTCGGTGCCTCCGTGGTGAATACTACTCCCGTTGCGGGGTCGGCGCCGTATCTTCGAGCTCCCCTCGCTGGTAGCGCTCGAGCTCGTCGGGGTCGAAGCCGAGGTCGGAATCAACCCAATCGTCGCGCAGGAAGTCCTCCTCCGGCGGCAACGCCATAGCGCGGTCGAGAAGGCGTCGGCACAGACGATCGACGACGCCGCCGTGACGCGACGCGCGCTGGCCGAGGTAAACCCCCAGTTTCGCCTTGGCATCGGCGAGCCAACGACTCCCGCGCCCCATCACGTCGCTCCTTCCGGCGCCGCGTCGAGGCGGCGGATGCGACACGGGATCCCCTTGAGGTGCGGAATCCCCTGCTCGCGATCGAGAAAGTCGTCGTCATCGGGACAGAGCATTGCGTCGGAGTAGGTCAACGCGCCTGAGAGATGTCCTGCCCCCTGCTTCATCTCGGGTTTCCACCAGCCGTGCGGGATTCGCACCAACCCGTCCGGCATCGCCGGTCGTACGCCAACGAGCAAAGAGATCTTGCCAGTCGGGTTCGACACCTCCGCCCAGTCGCCCTCCCGTACGCCGTGGTGCTTCGCCGTGCGCGGGCTGACGAACAAAATGGGCTCCGGTTTGCGCGCCCGCAGCTCCGGAACATGGCGGTGCCCGGTCTGAAAGTACTCGTCTTCACGCACGCCGGTGAACATCATCAACGGGTACTCGGGGTTGGGCGGCGGATCGTCCCGGAAGTACGGCAGCGGGTCGAACCCGAGACTCTCCAGCACCGACGACTTGAGCTCGACCTTCCCACTCGGCGTCGCGAAACCGCGCTTCTCGTACTTTCGGTATTGCGCTGGAGCGAAGAAGATCTCGTAGGTCTTTGCGAACTCATCGAAGGTCATGCCGGTCTTCTCGAGCCTGTGGTCGTAGAGCTCCTCGAGAGTCGCCCAGGGCACGATGTCTTCGCGGTCGAGCGCAACCGCGAGGCGGCGCCAGAAAGAGAAGGTGCTCTCACAGGCGCCAGGGGGATCCATCGCCTTCTCCGCCGGACGCACCATCGAGCTCCAACCGAAGCTGTCATGCAACCACGGACGCTCGAGCCAGCTATCCGCCGGAAGGACGTAGTCGGCGAGCTGGGCCGTCGGCGTCATGAACTGTTCGTGCACGACGATCAGATCCTGGTTCATCATCGCGCGTAGGATGAGCGGCATATTCGCAAAGCTCATCAGCGTATTGTTGCCGAGGGCGAAGAACGCTTTGACTGGATACGGCCCCTCTCCCGCCATCGCGCGAAACGTCGCCGACGGATTGGCCATGTAACAGCCGGCCACCTGGTTGGGGAATTCGTGCCCCCACACCCGCTTCATCGGCTCGCGAAACGCCGCCTGTCCGCGGTGCGTGAAAGCCGGATGGGAATCCGCTCCGAGCTGCTTCGCCTTTTGGTCTTCGGACAGCACATCGTGACGCTCGATCTCGGACTCGGGGACCACGTCGGGGTGGAAGCCGTGCAAGAGCTCGCCGCCGGGAACGTCCACGTAGCCGCACACCGACCGAAGGATGCCGTGCAATCGGATGCCCGACGTGCTGTTGCGCTGCATGTCGGTGATCGGCGTCCACGGGATGATCGACGGGCCGTTGGTGGCGTACATCCGCGCCGCCTCGCGGATCATCTCGGCATCGCAACCGGTGATGGCGGCGACTCGCTCGACCGGGTACTCCGAGACGCGTTCGCGAAGATCCTCGAATCCGATCGTCCACTTGTCGACGAATGCGCGATCGTAGAGCCCCTCCTCCAGGATCACGTTCAGCCACCCCAGACACATCGCCGCGTCGGTACCGGCACGAAGAGGCAGCCATAGGTCGGCACGCTCGGCGCTGGAGCTCTTGCGCGGATCGAGCACGATCAGCTTCGCACCGCGAGCCTGGGCGCGCCGCACCTGGTTGTAGACGGGAACCCAGCTGTTACGGCGCGGATTGTGACCGAAGAGGACGATGCACTCGGTGTTCATGAAATCGGCCATCGGAAACCAGCCGTAGGTCATCCGATTGATCGCGGCGGTGTTGCCGGCGCAGAGAGCGACGCCGCTGATAAAATTCGGCGTGCCGAGGTAGTTCATCATCCGTCGCGCCAATCCCGAGTCTGTGCATGTGTTCCACGGACTCTCCGATACGGCCCAGCTCTCCGGTCCATGTTGCTCGATGATCGACCTCAGCCGCCGCGCGATGTCGTTCATCGCTTCGTCCCAGCCGACCTCCTCCCATCGACCCGAACCGCGTTCCCCAACGCGGCGCAGCGGCTGCAGCAAGCGCTGCGGGTGAGCGAACCCTTTGGGCGCGACGATCCCCTTCATACAGATGTTGTCGCGAAAAATTGGATTGTCGCTCGACCGCACCCGCACGACCCGCCCCTTCTTTACCTCGGCGGTGACGTTGCAGGAGATGTCGCAGCTGGCGCACAAGACGCGCTTCGTTTCCACACCGGGGCGCGCCTGGAGCGGCGTCGACACGGCGCTTTCTTCGACCGGATATACGGAGGGCATCTA
>JANQHZ010000961.1 GCA_028282445.1 Candidatus Binatia bacterium
AAGGCGCTCGCATTCTTGTCGATCGCCGGATTGACCGAGCAACTCACGAAGGGGGTGAGCGGATCGACGTGAATCTCCTGCTCTATACCGGCGATGCTCGAGCCGGCGTCATCGAGTGTAGCCGATATCGGGACGGTCTCGCCGGGTAGTCCAGACTCGTTGCTGATCTCCACCGAAGGCGTCCCCAACGCGCCGGATGTCGCCGCGGTGGCGGAAGTCCCTCCGGCGGCACAACCGGAATGGAACGCCGTCATGACGCGAACGGTTTCACCAACACCGACGACGTCGTCAAAATCGACGTCGGCCGCGAGACAGTCGGTGACCTCGGCGCCACCCCGCTCGAGCGAAATCCGCATCACCAGTACCGCCTCCTGCAGCGATACCGTGCCGTCGCCGTTGCAATCACCCGGGCAAACCTGCGCAGACACACTGGAGCCGGCGAGACACGTCGCGCCGCTCAATAGCACCCCGAGAACCCTGGCCACTCGATTCCTGGTCATCCCGATCTCCCCCGCGCAACCCGCTCGGGAGTCGGAAACCGGGGCGGGTCGCAGCGTGAACAAAGCGGCGAGGCCGGCGCCAATTCGATTATCGGCAGGCTTCCCTGGATCGGAGCTCGGAAGCCCTCGGTGATCTCGGCCTGGAGCAGACTACGTACAGTCCAAGTCGTTTGGCAAGGACATAATTCGCCGGATTCGCATGCACCCGTGGCGTCGGCTCAGCTGCGCAGCACCTGGCCGGCTCGCGCCGCGGCATCGTAGCGCGCGCCCTCGACGACATGACGGCCGTTGATGAAGACGTGGTCGATTCCGGTCGGGAAACGCTCCGGCTCTTGAAACGTCGCGGTGTCGCGCAATTTCTCGGTATCGAGAACCACCAGATCCGCAGCGCAGCCTTTGCGCACCCAGCCGCGATCGCTCCATCCGAGACGCTCGGCCGCGCCGCCGGTCATGCGGCGAACGGCTTCCTCCAACGAGAAGAGCCCCTCGGCGACATAGGTACTGAGGGCACGCGGGAAGGTGCCATAGCTGGCGGGGTTCTGGTGGCCACCTTCTGTGACAAAGGTATCGGTCTCGACCAGGCACAGCGGGTGCCGCAGAACTGCGCGCAAAGCGCTCTCGTTCGACGCGTCCCCGCTGTAGGTGTGGATCAACACCCGCGCCATTCGGTCGCTGTCGATCACCAGACGGCAGTAGAAATCGAAGGGATCCATGTCGACGCGGTCGGCGGCTTCGTGAACGAAGAGGCCGTTCAGGTGATTCCACCTCTCGACGTTGCAGTTCATGATCTGGATGTCGTGCAGATTGAACCCGATCTGATCGAAGGCCATGTCCGCGAACGCCTTTAACCCGGCGCGCTGCTCCTGGTCGCCGAGCACGGTTTCGAGCTGAGGCAGGATCTCGGGAGGAAAAAGGACGCTCGCCGTCGTGTTGCCCGCCGTGTAGGGAAAGGCATCGAAGCCGGTATCGATACCTCGTCGATTGGCGTCCTCGATCAGGCGAATCGCGTCCTCGGCGCGGTCCCAAGTATGCCGACCGACGAAAATAAGGTGGCTGATCTGAACGCGCGCACCCGACGCTTCACCGACCCGCAGGATCTCCTTGATCGCCTCGAGATTGTGCGGCTCTACGTTCGGATCCGTCTGGTAGACCGGCGAGATCCAGCTGTAGGCCTTGAGGTGCGACGTGAACAGCTTGTGCTCGCTCGCCGCCCAACCGGCGAAGGCGGCAAGCTCGTCCTCTTGCGCGAAGATCCCGGGCGGGTAGCCCAAGCCGCTACTGACTCCGACGCAGCCGGCGTCGAGCCCCTCTCGGGTGAGCTTCTCCATCTGCGAGAGCTCGGCGGCGCTCGGCGCATCCGGATTCAACGCGCCGGTTACGCCGGCCCGCACCGAGCCGTGGCCGACCAGCTGGGCAACGTTGAGGCTCACTCCACCAGCCTCGAGCCCATCGAGGAACTCCCCCATCGTGTTCCATCGGAGCTCGATCGTATCGTCGACGATCAGACGGCTGGCGTCCTGCGCCGAGCCGCGGTTGACCTCGGTAATCGGCGCTGGGCTGAATCCACAATTGCCGCCGACCAGCGTCGTCATCCCCTGCCGCACGAAGGGCTCGACGAGCTTGCCATGATCGGCCTCCGGCAGCAGCCAGTCGGTGTGCGAGTGGATGTCGATGAAACCCGGAGCGACCGACTTTCCGGCACAGTCGACGACACGCTCGGCTTCGAGACCGGAAAGGTCGCCGACATCGACGATGATTCCGCCCTCGATCGCTACATCGGCCTTGCGCTGCAGCGCGCCGCTACCGTCGATCACGTCTCCACCGCTGAGTTTCAGCTCGCAGCCCATTGGTTTCCTCCGCTTGGTCTCTCTGGATCGTTCCCCGAACCGACGCGGCCTGGCGCCGCCTCGCTTGCAGATTACGTCACCATTCCTTTCCGCGCGTCAACGCGGCCGCTGCCGGTCCGTGCCTTGAACCTGAGGGACTGATAGAACTCGATCGCCAGTGACTTCAACCGAGACAACGGCACCGCGTTCGAAAGACGGATCATCGGAATCCCCCAGCACATTCGCGCCTCCCATTCGAGTGCCCTTCGTCGGGTGGTGCCTCTTCTACAACTGCTCCGCGTTTGCCAACATCGAGCAAGAGGGCCGTGACGGCGGCGAAGTCGCCGACGTCGGTGCGGCGCCGGGAGGTGGCGTGCCACCAACAGCGCCGGACGACGCCGGCCGCTCGATCGTCGCGCCGGATCCGACGGCGCCCCCGATGTTCCCACCGCGGTCAGCCCTCGCGGCCGTGGCCGCAGCCTGGTGCCGACGACGACGCCACCACCCCCTGCTGCGGCAAACACTCGCAGCCGCCGCGATCGCTGTCGTCGCACCCGCGATCTTTGCGTGCAAGAAGGTGGACGACCCCTCGCTGGCGCCGCGCCGCGCCGCTCGCTTCGATGCGCCCCCGCCGGTGCTGCGCAAGCTCGATCGGAACCCGAGCCGCAACGTCTTCTTCGGCGACCTCCACATCCACACCAGCTTCTCCTTCGATGCGTACACCAT
>JANQHZ010000993.1 GCA_028282445.1 Candidatus Binatia bacterium
CGTGCAGTGGGAAACTTTCCTCGGGTACCTCACCGGATTTCGCTTCGTCACGTCGGACATCGACCTGCCGACCCTGCTGAGAACCGCCCTCATCGTCAACATCTGCAACGCCATCATGTGCCGGGTGATCGCGCACAACAGCGGCATGAAGAAGACCCCGTGGACGATCGCCGGGTTTTTCCTGGGGTTTTGGGCCGTGGCAGCGGCGCTATTGGTCTCCTCCACGAAATCCCTCGGCTACGATGAAAGCAGTCGATAGCTCGGCGGTATGAGTCAGCGCCAGGTGCCAGCGTTCGATCCCGAGTAGCTCGGCGCGCGCCGCAGCACGACCACTCAACCGGATGGTTGGCGCTTTACCGCGCTCGCGAAAAACCTCGATCTCTTGCCAGGAGACGCCGCGCATTCCGGTTCCGAGCGCCTTCATCACCGCTTCCTTGGCGGCGAATCGTGCGGCGAAGCTCTCGGCGTATCGCTTACGGCGCTCGCAATAGGCGATCTCCTCGGCGGTGTACACCCGCTTACGGAAACGCCTTCCCCACTTCTCGTGATCGACCGCACGCCGAATACGATCGACTTCGGCGTGATCGACACCGACGGCGACGATCATCGCCGTCGAGTCCCAAGCTCGCCTCCGGCGAGCGTCCAAAGCGCCTGATTCGGGTGTTGCGGCATCTCTCAGCAGGCCTCGCAGGAGTGGCAGGTGGCGGTATCGCAGGGTGCCGTCTGGCGTTCGGCGAACGCCTTGCGACGCTCGACCCAGAGGTAGCTCTTGGCAATACGATGGTCGATGAAGTCCCAGGCGAAGACTTCGTCGTCGCCGTAGGTGCGATGGACGTACTCGTCCGGGTGGGGCAACCCGTCCAGCCCCTCGCGCTGCCAGCTTCGGATGGTGGCCCACCAATCGCCACCGGCGCGATGAATCTCCTCGATCACGCGCGATACGCGTCGATCTCCTCTCGACAGCAAGGTTTGCAGATATCCCTCGCGCGGCGACTCGGTGTCGACGGTCAGGTTCGGTATCCGACCGCACATCTTGCGCAGGTCCTTGAACGTCCGGCGCAACTCACCGAGGGGACGCATGGGATCCCACTGAAACGGCGTCCACGGCTTGGGAACGAAAGGGTTGACCGACACCGTGACCCGGCCGACGCGATGGGCGCCGCGGGCTCCTTCGCCCAGTCGCGCCCGGATCGCGTCGACCAGCTCCGCGATCCCCCGCACGTCCGCCTCGGTCTCTTCCGGCAAACCGACCATGAAATAGAGCTTCAGGTGATCGACGCCCTGCCCCACCATCAGTTCGGCGGCGCGTAGGATATCGGCCTCGCTCAGGTTCTTGTTGATGATCCGCCGCATCCGCTCCGAACCGGCTTCGGGGGCGATGGTGGCGCTGCGGGTACCCCCGTCGGCGATCGCTGCCGCCAAACTCGGGGTGACGCAATCCGCTTTGAGCGACGACGGCGAGAGCCGCCCGCCCTCGGCGACCGCCTGTGCGGCGAGTTGCGCGACCCCGGGCACGCTCGCCATCTCGGCGCCGACCAATCCGATGGTATCGCGTTCCCCCAACCCGGCGCTGACCGCGTCCGCAAGCTGGTCCGGACTGCGGGTACGGATCGGGCGGTACATGTAGCCGGCGGCGCAAAAGCGGCATCCCCACTGGCAACCGCGGCTGGCTTCGACCATCACCATGTCGCCAAAGACAGCCTCGGACGACAACACGCGCGTCGTCGTCGGGAACGCATTCAGGTCCCAGATCAGCCTCCGCTCAACGGTGCCGTCACCATCGCCGAGATACTCGTGCTCGACCGTAAGGGGACCGTCGAAGCGCGGCCGGTAGAGCGACGGGACGTAGGAACCCGCGATCTCGCTATCGACGCGGCCGAGGAGATCGGCACGGCCGCTCTGCTGATAGGACTCGGAATAGAGCGCGAGAAACTCCGGAAGCATCTCCTCCGCCTCGCCGACCAGGCAGAGATCGATGAACTCGGCGACCGGCTCGGGGTTGAGAAACATCGCCGGCCCCCCTGCCATCACCAGCGGCGCCGATTCTCCGCGGTCGTCCGCTCGCGCGGGTAGACCGATCAAATCGAACATACGCGGCAAGTTGAGGTAGTCGGTTTCGAAAGAGATCGAGAAGGCGACGATGTCGAAATCGCTCACGCGCCGGCCGCTCTCGAGACTGGCAAGCGAGCCGCTGGCTACCTCCTCGTCCTCATCGGGAAGGAAGGCGCGCTCGCAAACGGCCCCGGGAAAGCGGTCGAAGATTTCGTAGACCGATTGGAAGCCGAGGTTACCCATCGCGAGCGGGTAGCGGTTCGCATAGGTCAGGCAAACGCGCAGCGGCGCATCACGGGTCTTCTCGAAGAGCAGCTTCTCTTCGGCCAGGCGTTGGCGCGAGCGCGACTGAGGGTGGGGACGAGACGGCACGCAGTCAGCCTAGACGGGATTCGAGGGTGTGAAAACCGGGATCCCGGTCGCTTCGCGGCTTCCGGCGCCAGCGTGGCGAGGATGCCCCTCCGAACCGCCAGCGGCGGCTCGGAGGGGCCGAAAAGGCTGGGAAACCGATTACTTGATGCGTGTGTAGGTCGGTGTGTCGAGGACGCTTTCTTCTTCCGGCTCGGAGCTGTCCGAGATGTGGTAGCCGTCGCCGTTGTCGTTCGCATCGTAGCGCTGCAGCGTCGGCACGCCGCCCTCGTCCGTGATCGTACCGACCTTTCGCTTGCGGCGATTCGGATCGGTTCGCAGTCCGAAACGCTCGCGGAACCCGCCGTCGGTTCCGTTCAACCGGGCCGTCTCGACGATCGGCTCGGGCTGGGCGATCACCTCCGGCTCGGGAAGAGCCTCTTCCTTCTCGGCGCCGAAGCCGGTGGCGATGACGGTGATACGCAGCTCGTCGCCCATATCCGGATCGATCACCGCGCCGAAGATGATGTTGGCATCCTCGTGCGCCTCTTCCTGGATCAGGGTCGAGGCTTCGTTGACCTCGAACAGCGAAAGATCCTCGTTGCCGGTGATGTTGATCAAGACGCCCTTGGCGCCGGCGATCGAGACGTCTTCGAGCAACGGGCTGCGGATCGCCTTTTGGGCGCACTCGATGGCTCGGTTCTCACCGGTCGCCGCGCCCGATCCCATGATCGCCATTCCCATCTCGGCCATGATCGTGCGGACGTCGGCGAAGTCCAGGTTGATCAGACCGTGCACCGTTACCAGATCCGAGATGCCGCGCACCGCCTGAAAGAGGATGTCGTCCGCCATCCGAAAGGCGTCGACCATCGACGTGTTGCGTGCCGCGGTCTCGAGCAGTCGTTGGTTCGGAATCACGATCACCGTATCGACGGAGTCCTGCAACTCCTCGATCCCTTCCTCGGCCTGACGCCGCCGCTTCTTGCCCTCGAAACCGAAGGGCTTGGTCACGACGCCGACGGTGAGCGCACCGACCTCGCGCGCGATCCGACCGACCACCGGCGCGGCGCCGGTGCCGGTTCCGCCACCCATTCCCGCGGTGACGAACACCATATCCGCCCCTTCGAGATGCGAGCGCAGACTGTCCTCGCTCTCTTCCGCGGTGGATCGACCGACCGCCGGATTGGCGCCCGCGCCGAGCCCTTTTTCGCCGAGCTGGATACAAATGTCCGCTCGATTGTTCTCGAGAGCCTGCGCGTCGGTGTTGGCGACCAGGAACTCAACCCCCGCCAGGCCCTCGACGATCATGGTATTGACCGCGTTGCCTCCTCCACCGCCAACGCCCGCCACCTTGATTCGGGCTCCCGTTACTTCCTTGCCAGCCAACTCAATCATCCCAGCCTCCTTCCACCCGGCAGCTCTCCACGACCGCCGGCGAGTTTTCCTCAAACGAAATCTCGGAACCAATTCGCCACACGCTGCTTCACGCGTGCGAAGACATGACCGCCTTCGGCGATCGCGGGCAGCGAATCCGATGCATCGAATCCGCGTCGCGTCAGCCCGAGCGCTGCAGCGTAGCTCGGTCCCGAAAGCACCTCTTCCAACCCTTCAAACCCAACCGGCGCGCCAATCCGCACCGGCAATCCGAAAATCTGCTCCGCGACGTCGGTCACACCCGGCGCAACCACGCTGCCACCGGTCAGCACGATCCCCGAAGCGAGCGACTCTGCAAGACCCGCTCGCTCGATCTGCTTGCGCGCCAAATCGAAAATCTCGCGATAGCGCGGACCCATCACCTCGACCAGCAGTCGGCGCGGGAGCCGGCGCGGCTCACCGGCGCCGACCATCGACACCTCGAGCATGCTGTCGTCGTCGATGGCGGACTCGACCGCCGCGCCGTAGCGAACCTTGAGACCCTCTGCCTCGCGAAACGGCGTTCGCAGTCCGGCCGACAGGTCGCTCGAGACGTGGTTGCCGCCGACCGGAAGCACAGCAGTGTGCTTGACCGCACCGCCCTCGAACGCGACCACCCCGGTCGTCCCGGCGCCGACGTCGATCACCGCGACGCCCATCTCGAGCTCCTCCGGAGTGACCACGGTCTCCGCCGAGGCGAGCACCGCCAGACTGAGGTCGGCGACATGGAGACCGCTGCGCTGGCAGCATCGCATGACGTTCTGCGCCGGCGCCACCGAGGTACTGACGATGTGCACCCTCGACTCGAGCCGAATGCCGGACATGCTGACCGGATCCTTGATCCCGTCCTGGCCGTCGACGACAAACTCCTGTGTCAACACGTGCAGGATGTCCTGGTCCTGCGGAAGCGGCACCGCGCGCGCCGCTTCCGATACCCTCTCGACGTCGGCGGTATCGACTTCCTTGCCCTTGAGCGCCACCACGCCGTGACTGTTGAAACCTTTGACGTGGCTGCCGCCGACGGAGGCGTACACCGTGTGGATCTCGCACCCGGCGCTCAGCTCGGCTTCGCGCACCGCGCCGCTGATGGCGTGCACGGTCGACTCCATGTCGACCACCACCCCCTTACGGAGCCCTTCGCTCATCGCGGCGCCAACCCCGAGCACGGTGTCGGACTCGAGCCCCGGCTCGACGACGACCGCCGCGACCTTGGCGGTCCCGATATCGAGACCGACCAACAGCTCTTCGCGCTTGGACATCATCGCACTCACGTACTCACCTTGCCGTCGACGCTGCCGCCGAGGTTCATGTTACGCGGTGCCCGCAGTCTGACCACGACCTGGTCGCGAAACCGCAGGTCGACGCGAGCCAGCCGATCCGGCGACTTGCCCCAGTCGGCAAGCACGCGCTCGGCTCTGGCCAGGCGGCGCTCCCAAGCACGCCAACCCAGATAGATCGGCACGCGCGGCTCGGCCGGATACAAGATCAGTCCGTCCTGCCGGTCGAGATGGAGCTCCGAGACTTCGATCTCCATCGCGCCCGCTCCGCCACGCTCGAGCAGATTCAGTGCGCGCCGCAGGGCCCAGCGGCGCTGCCCGTCGGCACCTTCCGCGACACCGGTGAACACCGGATAATCCCGACCGTGTTTCGGGCCGAGCGGTCCGAAGCTCCGCCCTTCGTCGTCGAGATAGTAGAGCCCGTCGGTCACGACGATCGCCGCCGGACGTCGTTCCTCTACCTGAATGTCCAGCGTTCCCGGAAACTCCCGGCGA
>JANQHZ010000997.1 GCA_028282445.1 Candidatus Binatia bacterium
GAACGAGCGGTCGGTCACGATGTGTACGCCCTGGCTGGGCGCGATCATCGGGGCGACATCGTCGCGATCGAGCTTGCGAACGCCGTCGGCAAACGGGCCTGTGGCGTTGACGATGACCTTGCCGCGGGTAGTGATCTCCTCGCCCGATTCCTCGTCGCGCAGCACCACACCCTCGATCATCCCGGAGTCCTTCTTGAGAAGTCGTACGACCGGGGCGTAGTTCACCAGCGTCGCCCCCTGGTCGGTGGCGGTGGTGGCGAGATTGATGGCGAGCCGGGCGTCGTCGAACTGGCCGTCGTAGTAGCGCGTCCCGCCGCGCAGACCTTCGGTGTTGATCGACGGAATCTCTTTGACGATCTCCTCCCGCGAGACGTGCGACGACTTGCCGAAGCCGTAGCGGCCGGCGAGGAGGTCGTAGACGCGCAACCCGATGCCGTAGAAGGGCGACTCCCACCATTCGTAGCTCGGCACGATGAAGGCGACATCGCGCACCAGATGGGGAGCGTTTTGCAGCAGCAGTCCTCGTTCCTCCAGCGCTTCCATGACGAGCGAGACGTTACCCTGCTGCAGGTAGCGAACACCGCCGTGCACCAACTTGGTCGATCGGCTCGACGTGCCTTTCGCGAAGTCCGACTGCTCGAGCAGGACGACGTCGAAGCCGCGCGCCGCTGCGTCGACCGCGCACCCCAACCCGGTCGCGCCGCCGCCGATGATGACGATGTCCCACGGCTCCTCGCGCTCGCGGATGTTTTCGATCATGTCTTGCCGATTCACGATAGTTCCTTTTGGGATTCAGATGCCGGGCCACCGATGTTAGCCCACGTACCGGCAAGCGCTAGCCGGAAGCGGTGTGAATCACTCGCCGGCACTCTGCTCGAACGAACCGTTGCGTAAAAAAGCCAGGATCTGGTCGGTGACGTAGGGTGAGTTCATCAGGAAGGTGTGGCTGCTCGGCACGACGATGTGGTCGCTCATTCCCTCGAGCCGGGTGCTCTCCACGCTCACCGTGCCGTCGTGCGGCTCGGGCAGTAAGATCGGGCCGAGTGGGTTGATCCAATCGCTACCGGCGATGACGCCGAAGGGCATCGACGGCGCCGGAAGTTGTGCGGGCAGATCGTCGTCGCCGGTTCCGAGTTGGGGCGCAAGCGGTCCGAGGATCTGCTCGAACAACTGCACGTCGCCCAGCTCATCGACGATCTCGCTTCCATGGTTGGGCGGAGCCAACATGACGGCTCGCCCGGCGTTGGGAATGTCGTGTCGCGCCGTCAGTCTCCGCAGTACCAATCCGCCAAGGGAATGAGTGACGAAGTGGACGGTCGGGGCGGCGCGGCAACAGGAGAGGTAGCGTTGGTAGACGAGATCGACGGCGACATCGAGCGACTCGGCGTCGGACGGATAGCCGAGGTTGTGCACGTCGAGCTCGGCTTGCTCGAGTCGCCACTCGAGAAGCTTCATCGTCAGTGGGCCGCGGCCGAGTCCGTGGAGCAGGATGACGGCGTCGGGCTCTGCCGAGCTGGGTTTCGCCGCCGACATGGCGCCGGCGATGGCAATCAAGCTTACGGCGATGCTAAACGCCTTGCTCATAGGCCGCTCATGCTACGCGTTCGGGTGGAATTCGCGCAAATCCCGGACGGCGGCGAAGGGGTATTGGTCAGCGGGAGCAGGGGGCTTTGGGGCGTCCCGCGTTCGAAGAGGAGGCTCACGTCGATGTTCGACACACTCACCGTAGAGACCGAGGGTAGCTGGGGAAAGCTGACCCTGAACCGCCCGGACAAGCTGAATCCGCTCTCGACGCAGGCTCTGCAGGAGATCGCCGAGGCGGCGCGGTGGTTCGACGAGCAACGTGAAGTGAAGGCCGTCTTGGTCCGGGGCGCCGGCCGGGCATTCTGCGCCGGCGCCGATCTCGCCAAGTTCGCGGGACCGCAAGAGCTCTCGACTCGCGAGGCTGCGGACATCGGGCGCCGCATGGCCGACGCGATGGACGAGATGAGAGCGGTTTCGGTCGCGGCGATTCACGGATGGTGCATCGGCGGCGGCGTCGTGCTCGCGTCCGCGTGCGATCTCCGCATCGCGGCCGACGACGCACGCTTTCGCATCCCGGAAGTCGATCTCGGCATCCCCCTGACCTGGGGAGGGATCCCGCGCTTGGTGCGCGAGATCGGCCCGGCGATGACCAAGGAACTGGTCATGACCTGTCGAGAGTTCGGTCCGGACGAAGCGCTTCGGATGGGATTTCTGAACCGAGTCGTCCCCGCGGCCGAGCTCACCACGGTCGCCGAGGAAACGGTGAAGTCGCTCGCCGCAAAGGCGGCGCATGCGGTGTTGTCGACAAAAGCTCACGTCAACGCCATCACCGCGCAAGCATTCGGCACGGGAAGAAGCTGGGCCGACGCGGATGCGCTGGTGACCGCTTTCCAAGACCCCGAGTGCGACCAAGCCAGAAGGGACTACTTGGCCAAGCGCCTGCGCTGACCCCAGCCTGAGGTCGATGGAGGATGGCGCACCGGGTCCATTCCCGGATACTCCGTGACTCCGGGTCGCAGTGGTGAAAGCGCTCTACTGGCTGATGAAGATTGGCGACGACCAAGCGCGTTCTTCGGTCTGCGCCAAGCAGTCGTCGTCCCACGGGCGGTCGAAGCAGGGCGCCACGTCGGTGCAGCGCTCGCTGCCGTCGCGCTCGCAGCCGAGCGGGTTTGCGGCGACCGCCTGACTCGGCTCCTCGATTGCTCGGGCGTAGTAGAGGGCGTCGCGCCCGGTCGACAGGAAGAGGTCGTCATCGAACTCGGCCACGCAACCGGCGCGGTCGTCGGTGCACGCGACCACCTTCCACGGATCGTCGATCAGGCCGGAGATGTCCTCGTCGGCCGACCGCTGCGGTCGAATTCGTACGACCTCGATGCGCGCGATGCGGCGACGGGTTGCGGAGGGGTTGTAGCACTCGCCCTGGCAAAGTCTCTCGATGCGTTGAGACGACATCGATCTCGCCGCGTCGGAGGGGCAGCCCGGCTTCTGCTCGAACGAGCCGACGGCGCGAACGCGGAAGCGCGGGGTTCGCGCCATCTTGACGACGCTACCCATCGGCGCCGGGGCCCCGTCGGGGGCATTGACCAGGTCGAACCAGAGGAGGATGCGAGGGCCGCTGGTTCCGTACACCTCGCGTCGCTGGATGGCGTCCCACACCGCATCGCGGTCGCGACCTTCAGCATGAACCGCGGCGAGTCCGCCGTTCAGGAAGAACGATGCCTGCCTCTCGGTTTCGAAATGGAGGAAAGGAGACGTGAAGTCGGTGAGTGTCACCCGCTCCGAGCGAGCGTCGGGCGACCTGTTGTCGTGTGGAGCGAGCGGCGAGCCGACGAAGTTGCCGAAACGCGCTTCGGTGAACTCGCGCCGCGACACCTCCTTGTAGCCGGTTCCCGGCCGGGCCGAGTGGTTGTCGCTTGCGGCGATGAAGCCGAAACGGAAGCGATCGGTGCCGTCCTCGTTTTCCGGCCGCGCCAGCGCCATCATGTACTGCACCGAGCTGCGCGGGCGATAGTTGAATGACGGCTGAAAGCAGTCGCGACACTGACCGGCGTCTTGCCAGTCGGCGACTTTGGTTGCGGGGACGGTTCCGAAGCCCCCATTGAAGGTGGCGTCCACGAAGTCCTGCCGCGCCGTAGCGGCGCGTTCGGCGCACTCGGCTTCCGCCGCGCCTTCCGCGAGGCAACGAGCTTCGATGATTTCGCCGGCGCGCCAACACGACGGTAAGTAGTCGGCGTGCGGCTCCGGGCAACGGCGAGAACCGTCGTCGGCGAAGCGGACCTCTTGGAACGGTCGATACTCCTCGGAGTTGCCGTGGCCCGAAAACACCTCCACGATGCGCTGCCGGTCGCTGTCGTGTTGTTGCGGCGAGAGTTGTTTGTCCCAGGCCGAGCCGAGCGGCGTGTAGAAGCCCCAGGTCGTACCGTGCGGGATGACCGTGGCGGCGAGTCCCCAGTCGTCGAGCTTGGCGAACAGGTCGGACGGTGTCGGGGCGAGCTCACGGCAATCGACTGGTAGGTCTCTTACCGCGACGCCGCGCGCGCATGACTTGGTGCCCACCGTCTCGGTCATGTAACGGGCGAATTCGAGGCTCCCCGACAAGGGCGCGGCGGCGACGAACAACCCGAAGGCGAGCGGCGAAGGGGCCGCCTCGTCGATCGTGGGCATGCCCGGGGGCGGCCCAGCGGCGATCGGACGGGTCGGGATCTTGTCGTCCTCGAGATCGCGCAGGATGACATTCTTGTGTCCGTAGTGGTTGGACGGCTCGGTGCCGACCTGGGTCCATTCCCAACCG
>JANQHZ010000999.1 GCA_028282445.1 Candidatus Binatia bacterium
CGGCGACCGCAGCGCATCCGCGCTACGCGCGGCCTTCAGATTGCCGGTGACGCGAACCCGTGAGCGCGGAGCACCGAGCTCGCAAAATCGATCGGCGTCGTCTTCGGACTGAGCGCAGATCACATCGACGCGCTGCAACGCGGCACCGAAGAGCGGCTGGGCCCAACGATAGCGATCGAGAGCGCGCGGACTGATGCGCGCGCTAACCAAAAGGATCGTAGCTCCGACCCGCTGCGCCGCGCGCAACATCCCCGGCCACATCTCGTTTTCCACGACGATCAGCGCGCGCGGCCGAACCCGCGCGAAGGCTCGATCGACAATCCGAAACCCGTCCACCGGCAGCAAGGTCGACACCGTCGGGGCCATCTCACGTCGTGCGACTGCGCGCCCGGTCTCCGTCGTCGTCGATACGACCCACGGGATCGACGGCCGCCCCTGCTGCAAGCTCTCGTAGAGGGGCAATACCGCTCGCGTTTCACCGACCGACGCAGCGTGCAGCCAGAAGGGCCGTTGCGAGAAGCCCCCAGCGGGCAAAGGGACTCGCCCCAGGCGCTGCGCGAGCCCGTCCCTCGAGTCGCGCGACCAGAGCAACGGCAGGGCCAGGCTCAAGGCGACACTGCCCAGCACGTCGTACGCACAATGCGCCGCGGCGGCCTTCATGGCGAAGAGCGGCGCATGCGAGTCTCGGCCGTCTCGGTTAGGTTGTCGAGCGTGCCGCGAAGCGACTGCCGGAGCTCGTCGATCCGCTCGGCGTCGACGTCGGGTGCGGTGGAAATCGGAGCGCCGGCGAGGAGCAGCAGCCGCGAGAACGGTTTCGGAATGATCATCCGATCCCAGCTCCGCAGGCGCCACACCCGGTCGCCAGCGGCACCGACGGGGACCAACTCGGCGCCGGACGTTTTAGCAACGTGAAGAACCCCCAACTTGACGTCGCCCGACGGACCGCGCGGCCCGTCGGGTGCGAAGGCGATGTCGTAGCCGTCACGAAAGGCCTTGATCACCCCGCGTAACCCGGCAACCGCCCCGCTCGAAGTCGACCCGCGCACCGTCGCTACCCCCCAGTAGCGCAACAAACGGGTCGCGATCTCTCCGTCGCGATGCCGGCTCACCAGGATGCAGGGCCGCGCTTCGACTCGAGGCACCGCCATCGCCACCGCCAGCTGACGACCGTGCCAGAAAGTCAGAACCACCCGCTCGCCCCGCCTCCATCGTTCGCGCACCGCATCGAGTCCCTCGATTTCGATTCTCAGCGTACGCACCAACAACCACAGGACCGCATACGCGACCGGTGGCCCCACCGCGACCAGAGCCGCCAGCTGTAGATCTCGCCAGCGCGACGACTTTCCGGCCGCCCTTCCCTTCTTCGCCATGCTCGATCGGCCTCACACCGCCGCGGCCGGCTGCGCGAACTGAAGGTCGTAGAGCTTGCGGTATTCCGCGTTGAGCGCGAGCAACTCGTCGTGAGACCCCTGTTCGACCAAGCGGCCACCGACCAGAACCACGATCCGATCCGCCGAGCGAATCGTCGACAGTCGGTGGGCGATGACCAAGGTGGTTCGGCCCCGCATCAACGCCTCGAGCGCTTCCTGCACCAACCGCTCGGATTCGTTGTCGAGCGCCGAGGTCGCCTCGTCGAGGATCAGGATCGGAGCATCTTTGAGCAGGGCACGCGCGATCGCAATGCGCTGTCGCTGGCCGCCGGAAAGACGCAGCCCCAGCTCGCCGATCTCGGTGTCGTAGCCTTCGGGAAGCTGGCGAATGAAGGAGTCGGCGTGTGCCGCCCGCGCGGCCGCGACAATCGCGTCTTCGGAGGTGCCGGCGAGCCCGTAGCCGATGTTGTTTCGCACCGTATCGTTGAAAAGAAATGTGTGCTGCGTGACCAGCGATATCTGCGAACGCAGGCTGGACACGGTCGCATCTCGAATATCGGTCCCGTCGATACGAATCGCGCCGTGCTCGACATCATAGAAGCGAAGCAGCAGGTCCGCCATCGTGCTCTTGCCGCCGCCGCTCGGACCGACCAGCGCGACCACTTCGCCGCGCGGGATTCGCAACGTCACTTCCTGCAGAACCGGCTCCGCTTCGTAGCGAAACCCGACGTCGTCGTAGACGATCGCCTCCGCGATCTCGGCAAGCTCGACCGCCTCCGGTCGATCGCGCACATCCGGCTCGGTATCGAGGAGCTCGAAGACGCGATCGGCGGCGGCAAGCCCCTGCTGGAGCGAGCTGTTGGCCTTACCGAGCTTCTTGAAGGGATCGTAGAGCAGAAAGAGCGCGGTCAAGAATGCCAGGAACGAGCCTTGCGTGCGTCCGCCCTCGATGACGCTAGTGCCGCCGTACAGCACCACGCCCGCGATACCGAAAGCGGCGAGGATCTCCATCATCGGCGAGGTAAAGGCGCGGATCTTGACGACTCGCATCCCGATCGCCCGCAAGCGCTCGGCCTCCTCGTCGAAACGCCGGCGTTCGTACTCCTCCATGCCGAACGCCTTGACGACGCGAGTACCCTGCACGGTCTCTTGCAGCAGAGCGGTCAAGCGCCCGAGGGTCACCTGCCGGCGACGGGCGAACCTGCGCAAGCGGCGCGACAGCTGCAGCACCGGTATCACCGAAGCCGGAAACGCAACGAAGGCGATCAGCGCCAAAACCCAATCTTGCCAGAAGGCCACGATGACCAGAACCACCAACGAAACCGTATCGCGCAACACCGCCGCCACCGTCCCGGTCAGCGAGCTGCCGATCACGAAGACGTCATTGGCGACGACCGACACGACTGCGCCCGACGCGTTGCGGTTGAAAAAGCTCAGCGACTGCTTCTGGATGTGATCGTTCAGCTCGCTCCGAATGTCGGCAACCATGCGCTGCCCGACCCACTCGCTGAGATAGGTGCTACCGAAAGCGAAGAGCCCACGCGCCACGAAAGTCAGAATGATGACCGCAGGCAGGGTGTACAGCATCGCCGCGTTCTTCTCGCTGAAGATGTCGTCGAAGATGAACCGCACCAAGAACGGCATGACCCCGTTGGTCGAGCCGAACAACACCATGCAGACGATCGCACCGACGAAGTGCGGCCAAATGTAAGGGCGCAAGTAGCCCAGAAGCCGTTCCGCGGTTCCCCTCATCCGACCATCCCGAGAGCGAGATCGGCGGCACGCGCGGCGGCGCCGGGCTCGCCAAGCGCCGACCGGAGCTCCTGCAAGGCCGCGCGCATCTCGGGCTCGCGCTCGTGAACCGAACGGATCGCAGCGGCGATTGCCGGCGCGGTCGCATCGTCCTGAATGAGCTCGGGGAAGACCGGGCGGCGTAGGATGATGTTCGGCATGCCGATCCAATCCACCTTGACCAGGCGGCGCGCCAACCAATAGGACGCCGACGCCATGCGGTAAACGATCACCATCGGGCACCCGAGCAGTGCGGTCTCGACTGTCGCCGTGCCAGACGCGACCACCGCCGCGTCGGCGCAGGCCAGAACGTTGTACGTATCGCCGCGCGCCACCATCACGTCTGGATGCCGCTCGACCAGAGGCTGTGTCACCTCTTCCGCC
>JANQHZ010001195.1 GCA_028282445.1 Candidatus Binatia bacterium
CGGAACGCTCGAAGTCCAAGTGGTCGCCGGCGCGGACGGATCCCCACTACCCAACCACAGGGTGTGGGCGTACCGACTGAGCGAAGAGGGCAAGCGCAAGCACGTCACCTCGGGGTACACCGACGAAGCCGGCGTCATCCGTCTCGACCTCCCCGGCCTGAAAGAGGGCGCCCCGCATGTACTCGGATCGCCGAGCCCGGTCACCGGCTCGACCAAATACAGCGAACCGTTCACCAAAGCCGGCAAACGCGTCTTTCGCGTTGGAAATCGCGCCCTTCAAGTCACCCTGGTCAACGGTCTGAGCGGTGAAATGCTGCCGGACACGAGAATCGACGCCTATGAGAGACTGCCCGAAGAGGACCGTCTCAAGTGGCGAGCTCGCGCTCAAACCGACGAGCGGGGCTTGGCGACCTTCGATCTCGACGGCCTCGGCGACGGTCGAATCTACGTCCTGCGCACTCGCCCCTACAACGGCGGACACGTGTACTCCGAGGATCTCGAAAATCCTGGTCCGTTCCGCTTCCGCGTCGGAACACTGCGTGTCTCGGTCATCGGCGGAGCCACCGGCGAGCCTCTGATCGGCTATCGCGTCGACGTACGCGAAATCACCGAGGAGAAGACGATCTGGCGTAAGCGCGGCGAGTCGGACGAGAACGGAATCATTCACTTCGACCTTCCGGGTCTCGGCGACGGCCGGCGCTATCGGATGGAGGCCAGGAGTCCCACCGACGGCAGTCGCAAGTACAGCGACGAGATCGGCGAGGAAGGCGAGGTCGATTTCGTCGTCGGCAACCGCCCGCTCCATATCCGCGCGGTGAACGGCATCACCGGGCAACCGCTCGCAGAGTTGCGCATTACCGTAAGAGAGCTGCGCGAAGACGGAAAATCGCAGTGGATCAACAGCCGCAACACCAACGAAACCGGAAACGTGAGCTTCGACATCGGCAATCTGGGCGAGGACGGCATGTTCATCCTCGATGCGAGACCGTACAACGGAGGCAGCGTTCGAACCGAGCCCATCGCCGCCAGTGGCAGCTACGATCTACGCCTCGGAACCGTCCCGGTCACCCTGATTGACGGCGATAACGGAGTCTCACTGGCGGAGAAGAAGATCTACGCCTACCGCAAGCTGTCGAACGGCAAGCTGCGCTACACCAGAACCGGCACTACCGACGGCAATGGAATGGTCCATTTCGATCTGCCGGAGATCAGCGACAACCTGGTGGCGACGCAGCGCCAGGATGGTCGAGAGCTATCGCTCTCGGGATCGGCGGACGTCGTCGAAGAGGAGCCCGAAGAGGGCCCACCCGTCTACGTCTTCAAGACCCAGAACCCATTCGGTTCGAACAAGCGCTACTACAGTCAGTTCGTCGACCGCGAAGGTCCGGTCGAGTTTCGTGTCACGCGCGATGGTGAAGCGCCGCTCGATCTGGACCCTCCGGAAATCGAAATCAGCACGCCTGCTACCGGTAGTTCGGTAAACGCCGCCGGCTTCGATGTCGAGGGGTTGGCGGCAGACAACGCGACCATCACCGAAGTCACGATCACCGTAGTCGACACCACGGCCGGAACGACGACGATCACGGCGACCTACGACCCAACCAGCCTTCGTTGGTCGGCCTCGGTGCCGGCCGGCGCCGTGACCTCGGGCACCGTGGTCGAGATCACCGCAACCGCTCGTGACCAGGCTCTCAACCAGTCGAGCGCGGTCATCAGCGTAATGCCCATCACCGATTCCCAGCCGCCGCAGATCTCGATCACTTCACACAGCGACGGTGATAATGTCGGATCTTCCGGGTTCCTCCTTTCCGGAAGCGCCAGCGACGACATCGGTGTCGTTTCGATCACCGCTACGGTCGACGATCCGGTGGTCGGACCCAGCACCACCGTCGTCGGCGTCGCCAACGACGGACGATGGACTCTCGCCGTCTCGAGCACCGAGATCACCGAAGGTGAGACGATCCAGATATCGGTCACGGCCGTCGACGAAGCCGGCCGACAGGGTAGCGCCTCCATTCAGCTCAACGTCGTCGAGGTCGACTTCGCGACCAGGCATCTGGTCAACCGCATCACCTTCGGCGCCACGGCCGATCTCCTGGTCGACGTCGAAGCCATGGGTGCCGACGCCTTTCTCAATCAACAGCTCGACCCGTCGTCGATCGACGACAGCGCGCTGGATTCGATTCTGCCGCCGACGCCGCCTTCCGACACCGGCGAGCTGCAGGGGTGGGCGATCCTTCGCGCCGCCTACAGCGAGCGGCAACTGCTCGAAGTGATGACCCAGTTCTGGGACAACCACTTCAACACCGACCTCGGCTCTCACGATCAGGTCGCCTACGAGCTCGACGAGAACGAGCTCTTCCGCCGGCACGCACTCGGCCGATTCCGCGATCTACTCGACGCCAGCGCCAAGAGCCCGGCGATGCTGATCTATCTCGA
>JANQHZ010001114.1 GCA_028282445.1 Candidatus Binatia bacterium
AGTGAAAGTCCTGGATCAGGTCGACGGTATTTTCCTCGTCGGAACCCATCAGTCGGCTGAAGCCGCTGACGTCGGCCATCATGATCGCCGATAGCTTTCTCCGTCGGCGCGGGGAATCCGATTCGGTCATGGCGATCAACCGTACGGTACGGCCGGGAGCCGCTTCAACCCAGCCGAGATTCTTGGGCAGACGCTGAGCCCAGCCCGGGCGATCGCTATCGGGGAGGCTGCTCGGTTGGTGCGAGCCGTCGAGTCGCACCATTCTTCGCTCGACCAGATCGTGGACGGCGGGTATAAGAGCGTTCGGAACGAACCCGCGCGCTGGGCTGGAGTTGCGGGTGCGCCTCGGAAGCACCAGCTCAACCCCGGGGGGCCGACGATTCGATGCGCGACTTCAGACCGATCGGCTTTTTGGTTCTCGTCGTCGTCGCCTTGATGGCGGTCGACGCAATCGGGGAACGGATCACCTACGCCCTTCAGGCCCTGCGCTATCCCTACGAGATCGCCTACGGAGAAGGGCAGGTCTTTCTCCAGACCGAGCGGATCATGGCCGGAGAAGCGGTCTACGCGCCGATCGTCGACAGCAACATGCTGCCGTCGCTCTATCCGCCTATGTACCATGTTCTCACCGCCGCTGTGAGCTTGGCCGTGGGCGGGGAGCCGCTCTCGGCAGGGCGAGCGCTGTCGTACCTTGCGATGCTCTTGCTGGCGGGCGGCGTCGGTATGGCTGTCTGGCTTGCGACGCCGGGGATTGCCGGTCGCTGGGTCCGCGCCTGCTTGGGCTTGCTCGCCGCACTGCTGTTTTGGAGCATGGAGTGGCAACACGCATTCGCGGTTCTGATGCGAAGCGACATGATGGCGAATTGGTTCGCGTTCGCCGGCTTCCTGGTGTTCGTCACGCCGCTTAAACGACCGGGCGGCTTCGAGCTTGCCGCCTTGTTCTTCGTCGCGGCGGTGTTCACAAGACACTCCGTGGTCGTTGCTCCGCTTGTTTGCGGCGCACTGCTCGTCGCTACATCACAGTGGCGGAGAGCTCTGGTTCTCTTCTCGCAGACGGTGATTCTCGCAATCGTCTTGCTGGTCGTCACTCGGGTCACGCTCGGCAGCGCTTTTCTGGATCACATGACTGCGGTCGGCGTTCACGACTTCGACTGGGCACAGGCGACCGGACTGCTGATCGAGCTGTGCGCGGAATACCCGCTGCTGTTCGGGCTCGCGATCCTAGAAGTTGCGGTGACCCTACCGCGGTTGGCGATGCGCTCGAGCGAGGATGCCGAGCAATGGCCGCCGCCTCGGCTCGCGCTGAGTCTGTATTTTGTCGGCGCGCTAGGTGGGGCGCTGCTCGCCGGCAAGAAGGGGGCGGATGTAAACTACTTCATCGAGCTCCTGGCCGTCGCGACGTGTTGCGCAATGATCACCGTCGCTCGCGCCGTGGGTCAGCGTGGTGCAGGACCTTCCGGTAGCGCCGACCAGGTGGCCGCGGTGGCGATCCCGCTCTTGTTGCTGGTTCAGACGTTGATCGTAGGTCGCGGCGTCGGCTCGGAATTTTCGGTACCGTCGGCTGCCGAGAAGCGCGCGCACGACGAGTTGGTGACGCAGCTGGGGAACGGACCGGCCGTTTCGCTCTGCGAGGATCCGATCTTGTTGTCGCGCGCCGGCCGCGAGGCGGATTTTCTCTTTCTCGAGATGAGCGAGCTTGCTCTTGCGGGCCGATGGGATCAGGGCCGATTTGTCGACAAGATCGAACGGGCGGAGTACCCGGTGATCGTGTCACGGTTCGAGCTGAGTGCTTGGGCCCCGGATGACGTGGGGATCCGGTTTCGCCTGACACGCGAGATGTCCGCGGCGATCGCCGCGCGCTACGATCTCGAAGGTAGGATGGGGCGGTACGTGGTGTATCGCCCGAAGCCTTGAGAGTGCCGGTCAAGTATGTGCTGCGTTCGAGCTCAGATCGCCGGGATTTCGACGCCTCGGAATTCGTTTTGACCTCCCCTGCGTCCAAGGGCAAGTGCGCACTGGCGGCCCTCGTTCTGGCAACGGGAGTCGGGTTTGGGGTGGCGCTGTGGCAGGTTGCGACCGAGCAACGACCCAACGTGATTCTGATCGTCGTCGACACCTTGCGTGCCGATCACTTGAGCGCTTACGGGTACGAGCGTCGCACCAGCCCGGTCCTCGACGCCTTCGCCGCCGAGAACCTGCACTTCGACTTTGCCATCGCGACCGCACCTTGGACCGCGCCGTCGGTGGCCTCGATCTTCACCGGGCTCTATCCGGCCGCGCACGGTGTGAACCGACACGTCGAAGCCGAAGATCGCGCCGTCGTAAGCCTCAAGGCGGCGGCGCTCAGTGAAGGATTCCTAACTCTGGCCGAGGCCGTGAAGGCCAACGGATACCGCACGGCGGGGATTACGGGCAACGCGTGGGTCGCCGACGACCTCGGTTTCGCGCAGGGCTTCGACGAATTCTCGACCCTCGACTATCAACCGGCCGTCGACATCAACCGTCGCGCTTTTCGAACCCTGGACGCACTGGCTGAGCAGGACGACCCCTTCCTGCTCTACGTACATTATATGGACCCGCATACGCCGTATCGACCGCCCAAGAGCCATCCCCAGCGGTTCACGGAACCTCTACTGAGGCCGGTCGTCGCGTCGCAGCGCGAGCGAATCGACCTCTATGACGCCGAGATCCATTATCTGGACTCGCAAATCGGTCTTTTCTTCGACCGATTGCGGGAGCTCGATCTCTACAAGGACGCCGTGATCGTCGTCGTTAGCGATCACGGCGAGCAGTTCAAAGAGCACGGCAACAAAGGCCACGGGCACAACGCCTACCATTACCAATTGCACGTCCCGCTCTTCCTCAAGGCAGGTGGCCTACGCGGACGAGTCCGCGAGCTTGTGAGCATCGCCGACATCTATCCTACACTGCTCGAGCTGACGTCGACCGAGCCCGAGTCGGTCGTTGAGGGGGTGTCGTTGCTGAGCGACTCGATAGCGAAGAGGGACGGCGTCTTCTCCGAAGTGACGCGCGGCGTGAATCACAAGGCGTTTACCCGCAGCGACGGCAAGAAGCTGATCTTGGGCTTCGATGCGAAGCGCGGCGCAATCGTCGCCGACGGGCAGGAATCTCGCGTCGTCGGACTATTCGATCTTCACGAAGACTACTTCGAGAGCCGCTCGATGGAAGACTCATCGCTTCTCGATGAAATGCGACGCGGCTTCTACGAGACTTACCGTGATTCCGTCGAGTTGGGCCTGTCGGCACAGCCCGAGGAGGCCGAGCTCGACGAGCAGACCATCAAGCGATTGAAGAATCTCGGCTATCTTGAGTAGCGGTCCGAGGGAAGGTCCAACTTGCGCGCGGCATCCAGTGTCGCGCTTCGCGAGCAATCTGTTGAGGGTTCAAGTCTCATCCTCACTATCCGTGTCGATCCGTGTTCATCTGTGGCTCACTTCGCCCCCGGATCCGCCGCACGCCTTGATCTTTCGAGATCGAACCCTGACTCTTCCCTCGTGCGAGTTCAGATTGCAGGGGTATCGACACTCGAGGAGGCCCTGGAGTGCGAGCGCGCGGGCGTCGATGCACTGGGCTTTACCGTACGGCTCCCGCATGGAATTCACGATGGTCTGACCGAAGACAAGGCGCGCAGCATCGTTGCGGCGCTGCCTCCGTTCATCTCGACGGTCGCGATCACCTACGTCGACAACGCCCGAGAGGCGGTCGAGCTTTGCCGCTTCCTCGGCGTATCGACATTGCAATTGCACGGAGACTTCCCGACTCCGGAGATTCCCCTGGTGCGCGCCGGGCTGCCTCATCTCAGAATCATCCGGGCGATGAACGTCGTCGGGCCGGAGTCGGTCGAAAGAGTCCGGGACATTCAGAGGCGCGTCGACGCGGTGATTCTCGATACCTTCGACCCCGATACGGGCATGCGCGGCGCCACCGGCAAAACGCACGACTGGGAGCTCAGCCGGCAGATCGTCGAGCGGTCGCGCGTACCGGTCATCCTCGCCGGCGGCCTGACCCCCGACAACGTCGCTGCGGCAATTGAGACCGTCGGCCCGTGGGGCGTGGACGTGCATACGGGTGTCGAGGATGCCGACGGCCGGCGCAATCTCGACAAAGTTCGCGACTTCCTCATCAACGCCAAGAACGCCGTGCCGTCGCAACGCCCGGCGACGCGCCCGGCGCGCCCCGGCCCCAAGAAATGGGGAAGCCGCCGGCGCAGGGACACGTAGGATCGCGATTCGTCTTGGGCGACCGTGGCTCCTGGTGTGTTTCCGTAGATATTGCGGTGGTCGTCTAGGTAAGCGCTGGTGCGGGGTTGGGCATTTGTGCTGAGGTGCCACCGGCGAGGAGGCCTATTTGAGGATTCGAGATTCGGTGGCGATCGTGACCGGGGCGTCGAGTGGCATCGGGGCCGCGACGGCCGAGGGATTGGCGCGTCGCGGAGCGACGGTGATTGCTTGCGCACGACGGCTCGACAAGCTCGAGCAGGTCGTCGCCCGCTGTACTCGTGACGCGCCGCGATCGCGGGCCTTCCAGGTCGACCTCGCCGAGCCCGATGCCGGCGAAGAGCTGGTGCGACGCACCGTCGAGGAGTTGGGAAGCGTCGACATCGTCGTCAACAACGCCGGCATCAGCTTGCGGCGGCATGCTGCCGACGCAACCAAGGTCGAGATCGAGCACGTCATGCAGGTCAACTTCTTTGCTGCGGTGGCGGTGACGATGGCGGCGCTGCCGGGGATGCTGGAGAGACGCCGTGGCTCGATCGTCAACGTGACATCGGTTGCCGGGTACATTCCCAACCCGCACGAATCCGCTTACGGCGCATCGAAAGCGGCGCTCTCTCTGTGGTCTCACGGGCTCGCTGTCGATCTCGCCGACTCGGGCGTGCACGTTGGAGTTCTATCGCCGGGTCCGATCGACACCGAGATCTGGGAGAAGGACGAAGAAGAAGCGGCGTACGACGGCAAGTTGTACCCACCTTCGCTGGTCGCCGACGGGATCGCGCAGATGATCGAAACGGAAAAGGTTCACGCAACCGTTCCCAAACAGTACGGGCTGGTAGGGGCGTTCTATCCACTAGTGGGTGGTCTCATGCGCAAGGGGTTGGTGGCCTTTCAACGTCGAGCGGAGGAGCAGGGCCGCGCCGCCAAGCGTCCGCCCAGCGGCCGGGGCGGTGAGGTTGCGTGACGTCCGCTCGAAGCGGGGTGGACTGACTGAGGTTTGCGCGGTCATGACCACCGACTCGCGGGTGGCGCGGTGAGTCGCATCGTTACCTTGCCCGGACCGATCGATCTGTTGGCGACGGTCGGGCGCTACACGGTCTTGCTGAGCGATCCCGGAGTCAAGCTCGGTATAGACGGGGCGTGGTGCGCGTTTCGCACCGAGGCGGGCCCGGTCACGCTGCGCTACCTTCAAGTTGGCCAATGCAAGGTGAATGTGACGGCGTGGGGGCCGGGAAGCGACTGTGCGCTGGACGATGCGCCCGCCCACCTCGGTGCCGAAGATCGGCCGGAGGACTTCGCTCCGGAACATCCCCTGATCGCGTCGATCCACGCGCGCCACGGCGGGCTTCGCTTTGGGCGGACGGGGCGAGTGCTGGAGTCTCTGGCCCGCGCGGTTCTCGGTCAGAAGGTGACCGGCAAAGGCGCTTCGCGATCCTGGCGCGAGCTGGTCTACCGCTACGGGGAGCCGGCTCCGACCCCGGATCGCGGCCCCGAGCTGTGGATCATGCCGACTCCGAGGCGGCTGGCCCAGATGGCGTACTTCGAGTTCCACCCTCTCGGCGTCGAGCGAAAGCGGGCGGAGGTTCTGATCGCAGTCGGGCGCGAAGCGGGGCGTCTGGAACACGCGGCGCGCGAAGG
>JANQHZ010001192.1 GCA_028282445.1 Candidatus Binatia bacterium
CTGTTGCGGGCCGAAGGCTGGCGGGTCAACCGCAAGCGGGTGCAGCGGCTGATGCGGCGGATGGGCATCGCTGCCCTCGGCCCGAGGCCGCGCACGACGCGGCCGGCGCGCGAGCATAAAATCTATCCCTACCTGTTGCGCGATCTCGTCATCGACCGCCCGAACCAAGTTTGGTGCGCCGACATCACCTATATTGCAGAAGTCTGGACTTGGTCGGACGAATGAGGGATTGGCGGGGTGACAGGCCGGGGCGCGGAGCCGTTAGGTGGAGCGCAGCGCCCCGGCCGGGTGACGGGAGAGACCGCCATGACGGCAAACGAACGCAAGGTGATCCGGGCCAAGGTCGGCCTGTTGGAGTTGGCCAAGCAGCTCGGCAATGTGAGCCGAGCCTGCAAGGTGCTGGGCTACTCGCGCGACAGCTTCTACCGGTTTCGTGATCTCTACGAGAAAGGCGGCGAGCTGGCGCTCATGGAGATCACCAAGTCGAAGCCGAACCTGAAGAACCGCGCCGCGCCCGAGGTCGAAGAGGCCGTGGTTGAACTCGGCATCGATGAACCGGCTTGGGGGCAAGCGCGGGCCTCCAACGAGCTCAAGAAGCGGGGCATCGAGGTCTCGCCCTTCGGCGTGCGCTCGATCTGGCTGCGCCACGACATGGCGACGATGAAGAAGCGCCTCAAAGCCCTGGAAGCCAAAGTCGCCCAGGAGGGCGGTGTGCTGACCGAGAGCCAGCTCGCAGCACTCGAGAAGGCCAAGGCCGACAAAGAGGCCCATGGCGAGTTCGAGAGCGAGCATCCCGGCTACTGCGTCGCCCAGGACACCTTCTACGTCGGCACGCTCAAAGGCGTCGGGAGGGTGTATCAGCAGACCGCGATCGACACCTATTCGAAGGTCGGCTTCGCCAAACTGTACGATCGCAAGACGGCGTTGACGGCGGCGGACCTGCTCAACGATCGCGTCATCCCGTTCTTCGACGAGCACGACGTTGGCGTCGATCGGGTGCTGACCGATCGCGGCACCGAGTATTGCGGGGTGCACGATCGCCACGAGTACGAGCTCTATCTCGCCGTCGAGAATATCGACCACTCGCGGACCAAGGCGAAGAGCCCGCAGACCAACGGCATCTGCGAGCGTTTCCACAAGACGCTGCTCGACGAGTTCTACCGCGTGGCCTTCAGAAAGCGGCTCTACACGAGCCTCGACGAGTTGCAGGCCGACCTGGACGCGTGGATGGCGAGCTACAACGAGGTGAGGACCCACCAGGGGCGCTGGTGCTTCGGCAAGACGCCCTCGCAGACCTTCCTCGACAGCGCCGCCATCGCGCGCGACAAACAGCAACCGGGACGAGCGGCCTGAACAGCTCGACCGACAGCTTCGATCCGGCGGACACCCGCCACGCCGGAACGACGTCCGTCAGATCTAGTCTAAACTTCTACACCTTCAGCCCGCGCAAGGCGGCAACGAAGCTCGCCGCGTCGTAGCCCTTGTCTGCAGCGAGTGTGATCCGGTGCCGGCCCGGCACGTCTGCCACCAT
>JANQHZ010000061.1 GCA_028282445.1 Candidatus Binatia bacterium
TGTGGTGCTCGGTTCGCTTGGAGGGGCGACGCATGCGTCGCCCGCGCCCGCGTCGGTGTGTAGCGCCCGATCGATTGAGAGATCATTTGTGGCCCTAGATACGTTCGAAGTAGCGGCGGCGGTCCCAGTCGGTTACGGCGCGGTCGTAGGCTTCGTGCTCGACTCGGAAAAAGTGGGTGTAGTGGTCGACGACGTCATCGCCGAAGCTGGCGCGGGCGAATTGGCTAGCCCCGAAAGCATCGGTGGCGTCGCGCAGCGTCGTCGGTACCTCCGGGAGCTCTTCCGCCGCGTAGACGTCGCCGCGGAAAAGCGTGGGCGGCTCGGTCTTGTTGGCGATACCGTCCAGCCCTGATGCCAGGGCGGCGGCGAAGGCGAGGTAGGGATTGCAGTCGGCTCCGGGAATGCGGCATTCGATGCGAAGGCTCGGACCCGAGCCGACGACGCGGAATCCGGCGGTTCGGTTGTCGTAGCTCCACGCCAACCTGGTCGGCGCCCACGATCCGGCGAGGTAGCGCTTGTAGGAGTTTACCGTGGGTGCGTAGAACGGCATCAGCTCCACCGCGTGGGCGATCCAGCCGCCGAGAAACCAGCGAAAGGTGTCTGTGCATCGGACGCCGTCGAGGTCGTCGTCGCCGGCGAAGGCGTTGGATCCTTCCGCCCACAGGCTGAGGTGGATGTGGCAGCTCGACCCGGCCTGGTCGCCGCTGGGTTTGGCCATAAACGTTACGCTCAGGTCGAGCTGGTCGGCGAGCTCCTTGGCGCACTGCTTGTAGATGCAGTGACGGTCCGCCATCTCGAGGATCTCGGCGTAGCGGACGTTGAGCTCGTGTTGACCGAGTCCCCATTCGCCTTTGGAGTTCTCTACCGGAACGCCTGAGTCGCGCAGGTGGCGGCGCAGGGGCGCGTTCAGCTTCTCGACGCGAGCGCCCTGCATCATGTGGTAGTCTTCGATGTACCAACCCGCCGGCTCGAGGTTGGCGTAACCGCCCTTGGCGGCGTCGCGGTAGCTCGTTTCGAAAATGTAGTACTCCAGCTCGGATGCGCCCAGCGCGGAGAATCCGGCGTCGGATGCGGCCGCGACCTGGTGGCGCAAGATCGAGCGCGGAGCTTGCGGGATGTTTGCATGGGTCTCGTCCGAAACCAGGTCGCACAGCACCATCGCCGTACGGTCGAGCCAGCTGGCTCTGCGCAGAGTCGCGAGGTCGGGGACGAGGTGAAAGTCACCGTAGCCGGCCTGCCAGTTGGCGAACGCGTAGCCGGCGACCGGTTCCATCTCCATGTCGACGGTCAGCAAGTAGTTGCAGCCGTGCGTGCCATCTTGCACGGCGCTCTCGAGGAAGAAGTCCGAATCGAATCGCTTACCGACGAAGCGCCCGTAGAGGTCGGTGAAGCCGACGAGAACGGTGTCGATTTCGTCCTGGCGAACCATTTCGGTGAGCTGCTCGATCTCGAGTCTTCCTCTTGGCGGCACTGCTCACCTCCTGGCTTGCGATGTGGGGCTTTGCGGAGCGCGCTGGTCAGCGGCGCAAGTGAAAGGACTTGGGCCTGGTCAGCTGATCGAAACCCAGTGCCGATAGCGTGCAGCCGCGTCCCGAGTCCTTGACGCCGACCCAGGCGAGGCCGGGGTCGAGGTAGTCGCAGCGGTTCATGAAGCAGGTTCCGGTCTCGACCTGTTCGCCGATCGCGACTGCCGCGTCGCGGTCGCGCGTCCACACTGACGCTGTCAGGCCGAAAGGGCTGTCGTTCATCTTCTCGACCGCCTCGGCATCGTCGTCGACCGCCATGATGCCGACGACCGGGCCGAAGGTTTCCTCGCGCATGATGCTCATCGAGTGGTCGACGTCGACCAACACCTGAGGGGCGAGATAGGTGCCGGTGTCGGAGGCGTTTTCGAAGCTCGCTCGATCGATCAGTGCGGTCGCGCCGGCGTCAACCGCTGCAGCCACCTCGTTGCGAATGAAATCGGCGTGCGACGCCTTCACCACCGGGCCCAGGTCGGTCTTCGGATCGAGCGGATTGCCGAGTTGGTAGCGGCCGGTCAGGGCGACGAAGCGGTCGACGAAGTCTCGATAGAGCGAGCGATGCACATAGATGCGCTCGATTCCGCAGCAGGACTGACCGGAGTTGAAGAAACTTCCGTCGACGAGATTCTCGACGCTGAATTCGAGGTCGGCGTCGGCGCGAACGTAGGCGGGGTCCTTGCCGCCGAGCTCGAGCCCCGAGCCGATAAAGCGGTCGGCGGCGGCACGCACCATGGCGTGGCCGCCCCGCACCGAGCCTGTGAAAGCGACAAAGCCGACCCTGGGATCGGCAACCGCACGCTCGGTGGTGGCGTGGTCGGTGTGAATCGCCTGCAGAGCTCCCTCCGGCAGGCCGGCTTCGGCGAACGTCTCGGCGAAAGCCTCACCGCAGAGCGGGGTTTGCGAGGAGTGCTTGAGGATCACGGTGTTGCCGGCCAGCAGTGCGGGCACGACCGAGTTGACCGCGATCAGGTAGGGATAGTTCCAGGCGGGGACCACCAGTACGGTTCCGAGCGGCACTTTCCTGATGAACAGCTCGAACTCTTTCGCGCCGTCGACCTGGATGTCGGCGAGGCCGCGCTCAGCGAGCTCGACCATCGTGCGCGCTCGCTCGGCCGCCGTGCTCAACTCGCGCGGCGCGAAGCGGATCGGCCGGCCCATTTGGCGGGAGAGCTCGAGACCCAGCTCATCGGCGCGCGATTCGAGTCGATCGGCGAACGCCAAACAGAACCGGGCTCGCTCCGCGAGTGGCGTCGCCGCCCAGGCTCGCCGTGCGCGTTCGGCCCGCGACAGCGCCTGGTCCATCGCGTCCCAGCCCGCGAGCTGGCGTGTGGCGACGACCGAGCCGTCGATCGGTGAGATGACTTCGAGCTGCTTCACGAGTGTTTTCATACTGTAAAACGTCGACCAGCTTCCAGTGGGTGCAGGTTGCCCGACGAACCCCAATGCTCAAGGTCGCTGGAACCACGGAGGCACAGAGACACGGAGAGATCCGCGGCGTTGGCGAGTAGCGCCGATGTCCTCGAGCGCGTTGCGGTGTGCTCGACTGGATTCTAACCAGGCCCGAATCGTCCCGATCCTCTCCGTGGCTCTGTGCCTCCGTGGTGAATAGTCATTTTGGGCTCACTTCCGACCGTTCTGCGCCGGCGCGTATTTCGCCATCCGAGAATCAAGCGGACTCACTCCCCAGCGATGTCGTTCATTGTAGTTCTCGGGCGGCAGGGGTAGTTTTGTCCCACCCGGAGGGAACCCTGGAACGCGCCCGGGGGCACGCCGTATGACGATAAGGGGCGGGGAAGTGGTGCTCGGAATGGTTCTGTCGGCAACCGCGATGGTCGTCGGCGTCGTGTGGGACATATCGTGGGACGCCAGCATCGGCGCCGATTCGTTCTGGAGCCCTCCGCACATGGCGATCAATTTCGGTGCGGCCGCTGCAGGGTTGTTCGCGCTGGGTGGGCTGCTCGCGTCGGGAGGGCATCGCCATTCAGCCGTCGTTCGCGTCGGTACGGGGGCTGTCGTCTGGGGCGCCGTCGCCATGCTGGGGTGGGTGATCCTCGACGATTGGTGGGGACAGGCCTATGGGCTTTTCGGCGAGCGTTGGAGCCCCCCCGAGTTGCTGTTCACGGTATCCGCCGCTGTGATCCTTTTCGGCACGGCCGCGGCGGTTAGCGGCGACGCCCAGGAGAAGGGTTTCCCAGGGGCGTTCTGGGTGGCCGGCATAGCAATGGTTTTCGGGGTAGCCGCGATGACGCCCTACGGTCTGCCCAATCTGCACAGGACCGCGACCTTCTATCTCGTTGTGTCGGCCGTGTTCCCGGCAATCCTGCTGGTGGCGGCGCGCGCGACGGAGGGCGGCTGGGGGGCGACCCGGGCGGCGTGCGTGTACTCGGCGACGATCTGCGGGTTGGTCTGGATTCTGCCGCGCTTCGCGGCGCGGCCGACGATCGGTCCGATCTACCAACCGATCGAGGCCTTCCTGCCGCCGAGTTTTCCGCTCCTGTTGATCGCACCGGCGCTCGCCATGGACTGGGTACTGCGTCGATTGGACGGCGAAGTGTCCCGCGTCGCGGCGGCCGGGGCGGTCTTCGTGCTGAGCTACCTCCCGGTGCAATGGCTGTTCGCGAGCTTCCTGCTGTCTCCCATGTCCGACAACGCGTTCTTCGCGGGCGGCGGTCGCCACTGGCCGTTCTACGCCGAGATCGGCCCCGAGCGTTCGCTGTTCTGGGGCACCGAACAGGATCCGATCGGCCTGATGACGATCGCCGGGTGTTTCGTGGCGGCGTCCGTCAGCTCGCGTATCGGTCTCTCGCTCGGTGCGTGGATGGTCGGATCGAGAAGATGAGGTTGTGGTTACTCGCCGCCGCGGTGCTGCTGCTTGCAGCCGCGTCGGCCGCTCATGTCGGCAGTCCGAACGTCTACTACGAAGGCGAGGCGGGGCCGTACCGAGTGCGCGTCGTGGTGCGCCCGCCGACCGCAATCCCAGGGACGGCGGAGACGACAGTCTCGGTTGCGGGCGGGCCGGCGACCCTATCGATCCAGGCCGTCGCCGCTGGAACGCCGGCCGAAAGAGCCGCGGCGCAAGCCGGGCGACCGGTGGCCGGTGTCGAAGGAATGTATAGCGCCGAGCTCTGGTTGCTCGAGCCGGGTGCGTACGCGATCCGGGTTCACTTGCACGGCGAGGCCGGCCACGGCGAGGCGGTCGTGCCGATCAACGCGGTCAACCGTCAACCGCAACCGATGCCGGCGGCGACCGCGGCGGCGCTGGCCGCGATTGCGGCGATTCTCGTAGCGGGCGCAGGGCTCCTTGCCGCCGCGGCGTTTCCCGGCGGTGCGGGCCGACTCGCCGGTGCGACCGGAGCCGGTGTTGCGTTCGTCCTGCTCGCGCTCTTCCTTCGCGAATGGTCGGCGTACGACCGGGACTTCCGCGGCAACAAGTTGTTCGAGCCGATGCCGGTGCGGGCTCGGGCGCTGGTGGACGAGGGAGGTCGTTACGTCGAGGTGACCCGGGTGGCGGACGATCGCGGCAGTCGCGCGTGGCCGCGCTTGGTGACGGATCACGGCAAGCTGATGCACGCCTTCTTGATCCGCGAGCCGACGCTCGATGCCTTCGCGCACGTTCACCCGCGACCGACTTCCAGCGGCGACTTCATCGTCGCTGCCCCGACCCTGCCTGCCGGAAGGTATCGTCTCTACGCCGACATCACGCTCGAGAGTGGGCTGAGCGAGACGCTCTCGACTGACTTCGACTTGCCGGGAGAGCCGAGCGGCGGGGGCAGCGCGCTGGTCGTTCCGGATCCCGACGACTCGCTGCGAATCGTCGGGCCGGTGCCGGCACCGCCATTATCGACCGTAGAGCAGTGCGATCTGGGCGGCGGCTACTCGATGCGCTGGCAGAACCCGGAGATCGCAGACGATCCGGATATCGGCGAGTTGCGTTTCGCCGTGGAGGATGGCGACGGCAAGCCGGCTCGCTTGCAGCCGTACATGGGCATGCTCGGGCACGCCGCGGTGCGGCGTCTCGACGGTGAGGTGTTCGCTCACCTACACCCGGTCGGGAGTATCTCGATGGCCTCCCAGGAAGTCCTTGCCATGGCCGACTCCGGCGAGGGCGGCCACGCCGGTCATGCGATGACGGACCCCCACGCGGCGCATCGTGCGGCGACCGAGTCGGAGGCTTCTGTCGCTTTCCCGTTCGAGTTTCCCAAGCCCGGGCCCTACCGAATCTGGATCCAGGTCAAGGTCGCGGGAGAGGTGCTGACCGGAGTGTTCGACACCCAGGTCGAGCGCGTTCGCTAGGGTTGTTTGAAGAGATGAAACCGCTGAGGCGCGTACAAGTCCAATACTCCTGCGTAGGGGCAACGCGCGCGTCACCAGGGCGGGGTGGGCGGTTTGGACGAGAGGTGGGCATGCATCGGTTGTCGGTGCGGGCGAGGCATGCCTCGCCCCTCCATCGTGCCGGGGCACTTTGTTTACTTGTAGGGGCGACGCATGCGTCGCCCGGATGGGGTGGGCGGTTCGCACGAGAGGTAGGGATGCGTCGGTTATCAGTGCGGGCGAGGCATGCCTCGCCCCTACATTTTGCCGGGGCACTTCGTTTCCTTGTAGGGGCGACGCATGCGTCGCCCGGATGGGGTGGGCGGTTCGCACGAGAGGTAGGGATGCGTCGGTTGTCAGTTCGGGCGAGGCAACCTGTCCTCCGAAGCCTTGGCGAAGGACGATGCCTCGCCCGCGGCCGCGTCTCTATGGTGCGACGGTGAACCCCCTCGTTATCGACGTTTCGCCGCGTCCAGGAGGTCGGGTAGGAACGGCACTGCGAAGTTGGCGATCTCTCCCATGTCGGGATTGGCCGCTCGCATCGCTACGAACTTGAGCTCGAGTATGATCGTGTAGCGAACGACGGTGAAGAGCTCGAAGTAGGCGACGTGATCGATCGGGCGCCCGCTCTGCTGGTGCCATTGCTCATAGAGCTCGCTCGGCTCCGGCACGCCTTCGATCGCTTCGGTGCCGAGGCCGACGCTGTTGCAGCGGTCGATCCAGACGAACCAGGCCAGGTCGCTGAGCGGGTCGCCGAGGTTGGCCATCTCCCAGTCGATGACGGCAACCGGTGCGAGATCGCGCCAGATCATGTTGCCGACTCTGGAATCGCCCCAGCAGAGACCGAGCTCCGGATCCGGCGGCGGATTGTGCGCGACGTAGTCCCAGGCCTCGAGAATCAGTGGGTCTGCGGAATCACGCAGCGCCGGTTTGAACATCGAGTCGAATTTGTGGATCTCGGCGCCGACCGTCGGTTCGCCCGGCTTGGCCCTCGGCAGCCGCGAGAAGTCGTGGTTGCCGAGCTTGATGCTGTGGATCGCGGCCAGCACCTCGACGCCGTTACTCCACATCGAGGCGCGCTCGTCGGGGGTGAGGTCCATCACCCAACTGCCGAACACCATCGGTGGGTTGTCCGGTGGGATGCGGCCGTCGACGAACTCCATCACGTAGAAGTCACTGCCGAGCAGAGAGGAATCGGGCTCGTACGCAACCAGCGGCGGCGCCGGGATGCCCTCGGCGTGCATGACTTGCATCATCTCGAACTGCATCTGCAAGTCGTGCGACTCGAACACCTCGCTGCTCGACGGCACCATGCGGAGTACGAACTTCTCTTTGCCGCCGGACGTACTGTAGGTATCGAGCAGGAGGGTGACGCTGCTCTCGCCGCTGGCGGCGGGGAAATTCAAGTCTCCGACGTGAAGGTCGGTGCGCTCGGGCAGCTTGTGTTGCAACCAGCTCTCGATGTTGAGACGGATCGCCTGCAGGTCTCCGACGCTCTGTTCGCCCATCCCCTCAGTCTCCGCTTTGTCGTTCCGAACGCAATGCCGGGGCTCCAGCTCTAGTCCGCAAAGTCCGCTTCGGTGTGAGTCGCCATTACCTCCAAGAACGATTGGGGAAACTGGCCGACGAAGCCGGAGACGTCCCAGTAGTCGCTCCATTTGGAGATCTTGCCATCCTTCATCTCGTGCATCGTCGCGAATTGGTTGGTAGCCGTCTCTCCGGTCTTGAAGGTCCAGACCTCGGTGTGGTCGAGGAAGACGACATCTCCCTCGCATACGAGATGGTGGATGGTGTGCCGATGGTCGGACAGATGATCGAAAGCGATGCGCAGGCGCTTGACGACGTTCTCCCGCCCGCGCGCGCCGGGGTCCTCGGTCGGCACGTCTTCGTAGTGGACGTTCTCCGACAGACAGCTCTTGAGCGTTTCCCAATCGAAGGCGCTCAACGCCTCCCACATCGTTTCGACGGTCTTGCGGTTGGTTTCGATCGACATGGATCCCTCCGCTGCG
>JANQHZ010000101.1 GCA_028282445.1 Candidatus Binatia bacterium
GACAAGCTCGTTGCGCTGCGTATGGAGCGCGGCGAGCTCGACGAGGCGCACGCCCTGTTGATGAAGCTCCTCCCGGCGCGCGAGAGAGCCAACGACAACCTTGGGGTCGCGCTTGCGTTGGAACGCTTGGGTGCGGTCGAGATGCGCACCGGCATTCGGAATTCGACCCGCGCCAAGCTCGAGCGCGCCTACACGCTCTACCGTGAGAACGACGACGTCCTGGGTCAGGCGCGCACCTTGATTGCACTGGGCGATCTCGACATGGCCAACGAGCAACCGTGGCAAGCGCGCGCGACGTTTCGCCAGGTCCTCGGTTTGTTAGACGATCAAAGCGACCCGGCGACGCAGCGCAGTGCGCTGGTCAAGCTGGCGACCGCCGAGAGCTCGCTCGGCCAGGGCAAGCGCGCCGACGAGCTCTTCGAAGAAGCGCTCCAAACCTGCGAGACGACCGGCGGCGATCGCTGCAGGCAGCAGATTCGCGAGCACATCGGAAAAGTTAAGGCTCGCGAGCAGCTATAGGAATACGGTTCGAGGTCGTCACCGAGACCCTGCGTCAGGACGCCGCGGGCTTCGCGACGTGCGCGGCAAGGGCCGCAAGCAGGTCTTGGTAGACCATGTTGTGCCCGCGCTCACCGCCCAGCAGGAAGCCGATGTGCATCAGCCAGCTATTCGACCGCACATCACAGTAGAACGACACATTCGTCCGATGGTCGCCAATCGGTTCGAAGACCCAACGCCCCGTTCCAAGGAGGTCGCCACCGTCGTAGGTCTCCTCAATTTCCTCGGGCGGCGAGATGCGTCGAATGGTCCGTGTGAACCGCGACTTCACCGGCGATCCCTTTGCAGCGAGCACGTGTTGCAGTTGCGCGCCCTCGACAACGTCACCACCACCGATCACGTCGACCTCGTACCGATGATACCAGTCCCGCATGTGCGGGTAGTCGAGGATGGTATCGAAGAGCACCTGAGCGGGCGCGTCGATCTCCAGACTGTCGACGGTCTCGAAGCTAGGCATCGCTGAAGTCGTAGCAGCCGAAGCCGGCCCGGGCTACGCCTCAGCTCGGCTGTATTGGCGTCGCCAATGGTGTTCGAGGTGCTGCCGGCGCAGGCGCTGGCCTGAGGCTCCTATTGTATCGGTGGTGACTGCGAACCAGCTGACCACGGACTCGTACGCCCGCGGCTTTCCGGGGGCCGAGCGAGCCTCGAGAACGGTAACTTCGCACGCCGACCCGCCTGGATTTCGGCGAGGCCGAGTCAGGACGGGCCGCGAGACCCGGGCGGCAACCAGCGGTCGAAAAGCTGTGGCGCATCGAGCCGCCAGTAGGGTGGCGACTTGTCGGCGCAGTGGTTTTCCGGTCGGGGGTCGAGACAGGCGCGCACCAGAACCGTGTCGCGCCGCCACTCGAGCTCGGGGAAGCGTTCCCGCAATGCCGCGATGCCGGCCTCGTCGTGTGGCGCGACCAGAAAGACCGCGGGGGGCGTCGGCTCGACCGTACGCACGTACTCTTGGGACTTCCAGTGCGGGCTGAACGAAACGCCGTGACCGTGGGTTTGAATCCGCATGCCATCGTGCGGAGGCCAACTAATGATGTGCACATCATATCCACGCGGAGCGTAGTGAGTGGCCATCCATCCCGCTTCGGATTCGAGATCGATGGGAAGCAGCGTGGTGGGAGTGCGGCGGAAGTAGTCCTGGAGGTTCTCATCGACGGCCATCGCCAGGAACGGCAAGCATAGAACGGCAGCCAATCCTCGTCGCAGAGAGAGACCGCCGAAGACCGTCATCGCTAGTTGGGCCAACCCGACGCCGGCAAAGGCGGCGGCGAGCGGCAGCGCGCCGGTGGAGCGGTTGTAGCCGGTGTCGTTGTGGATCGCGACCGCGGCGATCAGGTAGCCGAGCGTCACCGTAATGCTGGTGACGGTAAAGTAGGACCGCCAGTGACGCAAAGCGAGAATGACTCCCGGCATGATCAACGCCGCGGTCCAAACGTCCAACATCGGGCGGCTGGTGCCGTATTGATTCTGCCCATCGTGGCCGCGGTAGAACGCAGTCACGGCGGCGAGCAGGCGGTGCGCGGCGACCTCGATGTCGGATTCGGTGTCGTACCCCTCCTTGAGTTGCCTCAACGGGCCGGGAGCGAATGCGCTGATGTCGTGCGTTCGTTGCGTCAGCTCCGCTCGGCTTTCCCAGGCCCCGTGTGCAAACGGTGCGAACGAGCAAACAGTCGTCACGACGATCGTCACGACCGCCAAACCGAGTCGTCGTCGTGTCGCGGAGCTCGACAACAGGAGTCCGCACCACGCAGCCAGGAAGAGTGGCAGTACGGCGAGCGAGGCTTTGTAGAGCTGCGCTCCGAAGGTCAGGAACAGTCCCAACACGGCGGAGTTGAGAAAGCTCGGCCGGATCCAGACGCGGGATCCGATCATGAATGTGGTCGACACCAGAAAGGCGGGCTGGATGTAGCCCGGTGTGATGCGCGAGAAAGCGAGGTGGGTGTGCGCCGCGGCCAGCATTGTCGCGCCGCAGAACGCGGCAAGCGGGCCGACCAGCCGGCGCATCCCGATAAACAGGAATCCGACCGACAGGACGCCCTGGAGCGCATTGGGGAAGCGGCCGGCGTAGAGATTCACGCCCAACAGCTCGGTACCGCTGCCGATGAGGACGTAAAACACGTTCATCGTCGTGTAGGTGTGGTGGTGGAGAGCGGCGAACCAATCGAGCGTGTCTCGCTCGAAGAGCCCGAGGGCTGCGTATAGCACGACGGCTTCGTCGCCGTGCACACGTCGTGGAACTTGGTCGAGCTCCCAAAACCGCAAGAAGCCGGCGAGCGTGACTACGCAGACGAGTGCTGCGATCGTGGCCGGCGACCAGGGCTCACCCACCAACGAGCTCGCCGAATCGCGATCGATCGCCGCTGCGGTGACGAGCAACCCGCAGGCCCCGGTCAACCACAGCGCGACCACTGCATCGGGACTTGCGCCGGCAACGCGGATGGCGCCCGCCGCCACGAGAGTCGACCAAGCCAACGCCAGACACCAGACCATTCGCTTGTTGACCGGTCCGGCAATGAAGCCGAGCGCGTCCGGTGCGATACTCTTGGGGGATGCAAAAACGGCTATGAGAAGTGCCAGGAAAGCGACGGCGGCTGCGTACAAGGAGCTTTCGCTAGGCTTGCTTTGCGCGAAGCCGAAGATCGCGAGCAGACAGACGGAAGCCAGGAGCGAAGTGAGAAGCTTTCGTCTCATCTCTGGTCACCGCCTGCGCGGCGCGAGATGCGCGAGGTCGACCGCCGGGCCGGATCGTTCGCTATGGGATGAGCTCTCGATCATCAGAAACTGCCGGGGTGCAGCGTCGGAACTTGCGGCTAGCCCTACGCAGATAGCGGATGTTCAACCAGCAAAGCGAGCGCGGAACTGATCGCCGACCGCCGACGTGATGGGTCGAGACGCGCTGCAGGTCACAAGATGACGAGGGAAGACGGCGGAGATCGTGAGTCGGCATGGGGGTCCGAGGGCGCGATCGGCGTCGAGGAACGACCCCACACGGGATCCCATAAGCCCTCGGGAACGAAAGAGTTTAACGCGCTCTACCGGGGTCGATATTACGCGCCGAAAGGGATCAAACCTCGACGCCGACCAACACGCTTGGATCTCAGATCTGGATGCGTAAACGGCACCTAAGGTCATTCTGTCGTGCCTCGGGGAGACTTACCTCTGTTGTATCGGCCCTCTAGCACGGTCCGATCCCGATATCCCCCGATATTTCCCCAAGAGACCCTGGGGGGCAGAGCGAATCCTGGTTGCGGACGTCGAGCTCGGCAAGTGTAGAGTTGACCGCCGTCGACCGGTCGTGGGTCTGCAGGGTGACGGCGAGGTGGCGATCAACGATCTCATGGGCGCGGTGCAGGCCGCCTTGCACGGTTGCGATGTGCCGTTTCGTGTGTTGCGCGAGGCCACCCAATTCGAAGTGGAGTCGTTCGCCGATCAGGGAGTCGTGCTCGTCAACGATCGAGCAGGCTTCGACGCGTTGTGGGAGGCTCTTCCGGAAGTCGGTTATTCACCGACTCTGAGCTTCGAGCAATGCACGGTCGCCTTCGTCTTCGATGGTTTCAAGCCGATCGGTGGCAACCGAGTTCAGGTCGACTCCGTGCGCGAATCAGGGGACGGGCTTGCGTTCAACGCGATCAGCCAATCTCCTGGTGGAGGATGTTCCGGACCGTCCGGTGTCAACCAGCCGGTTCAGGTCTTAGTTTTGCCGAAGTTTCCTGACGAGACCATAGCTCGCTTGCGGAGCACGAGCCGTCCGGGGCCGTGTTGCAGAACCTGCTGCGAGAAGTAATCGGGGCCGCCTGCTACTTCTCGAAGTTGCGATCTGGCGGACGGTACCTCGTGTGATGATTTCAACGTCTGCACGGTCGAGGATCGGTGCGAGTCCGGCACCTGCACGGAAACCGGCATCAGCGATCCTTCGATGGCTCCCTTAGCGTCCGATCGTTCGCTGATCGGATTGGTCGTAGTGCTCGCGGTATTGCTGACCCTGATCCTGATACGGCGCCGAAAGAAGGCTTGCGCCGGGTTGTTCTTCTGTTGGCCGTCTTCGTGTCTTCGGGATGGAAATCCGGGGGGTCTTACTCAAGCTTCCGTTAGCCCGGCTGTGTTTTTCGACAAAGCCTTCGCGACGTCACCAACCGGCCACGGCTGGTGTTCCGTGTAGTCGGCCATCCGTGTCTTGCCCTCGGCGCGCTTGCCTGTCACCGGGTCGTAGACCCGCCAATGCATCGTGTCTCCGAACAGCGGCTGACCCTCGACCGAGATCACACGAACCTCGCCCTCGTCGAACTCGCAGATGGGCTGGATCGCGCGCAGCAGTTGCTCGCCGTTGAGGTGTCCGTCGCCGAAGTTCCAACCGAGGATCATGCCGCCCATGAGCTCGCCCTCGTACCAGTCGTAGTCCTCGATGTCGTCGACGGCGACCGGCAGCGCCTCGAGGAGTGGTCGGCCCTGGAAATGCATGAAGCGGCTGACGCTCATCACGGTCTTGGCGGCCTCGAGCTCTACCGGGTCCTCGACGTAGGCAGTCAGTTGCTCGTAGACAGGCGCGCTCGCCTTCTTGAGCTTGGCGAATTTGTCGACTGCGCCGTTCTTTTTGACGAGCCAGATGTTGTAGGCCCAGTTGCCCGCGTAGTAGCGCATCGACGGCAGGAAGGAGACCTTTGCCGGGAACAGATTACCGACGGTCGGGACGACGACGAGCGAAAACAGCATCGCCGTAGAGAGAAGCGGCGTCTCGGTCAACGCGAAGATGGATACGTCCGGATTGAGCCAGAAGAGGAACCAGCCGCCGTAGATCATCAGGATGTTCCACTCGACCGGCATGCCGTTCGGATTGTTCAGGCCGATAAACGAGTGGAAGCCGGTGAACAGGATGCAACCGCCGAGAAGAATCCAGGTGCTCCCGGTGTAGCTCGCGGCGAGCATGACGAACGGAATCGCCAGCTCGGACATGTGGCCGAAGAACGCCATCCTCTCGGCGAAAGCCGAGGGGCGGAGATCGTCGGGGAAGCTCTCGAAGAGGCGCTTCTTCAACCTCTTCGGGAAGAACGGCCCATTGTTCATCATGAACATGATCACCGACGGGAAGTGGCCGTTCCATTTCGATACGGCCGCCCAGATCCAAATGAACGACCAAGTCAGCTTCGCACCCGCGATCCAGAGGTCGTTGGACGCGGCAAAGATCAACGCCGCCATCACAACCCAATAGTGCTCGTAGCGCGCGACGAGGAAGAGCATCTTGTCGAGCACGCCGTTGACCGCAACCAACACGAAGCACGGAAAAAGTAGCTCGGGAGTCACTTCGGGCGCGATCAAGACACGGATGAGCAGAATCTGATTGAGTACGTAGAGACCGACGTCGAGGAGGTTTCGCGTGTCGCCGCCAATCAGCGGTACTCCTCGAAAGAGCGGCAGCTTGATCGTTCCGGGACGCGCGAAGTGGCGGCAGCCCCCGAACCACTTGTCGAATCGCGCGTTCATCGGCCCCCAGCCACAACCGAAACCGAAGAGCTCCCAGGCCATCGACCAGACTAGCGCCTTCTTGAAGGCCTCATCGGTAAAGGTCCAGTCGGCAAACGCGAAGAATCCCGGATACCCGTCGTTGAAGCTGCACCAGAACGCCCAAGCACCGATCAGAACGAAAAAGTACTTCACCCAGTAGAGCGCCATTACGCTGGGGAGATTCGGACTCGAATCCGCCCATGCGGTGCAGGCCAGGCGGATACGCTCCGCGAACGGGGCGTCGACGATCCGCTGCGGCTCGTACGGTGGAAGATCGTCGGCGAGGGTCGCGGTCAGGGGGTCCTTCGTCATGGCGAGTCTCCTCATTACACTCGGCTTTGTAGAGAGCAATCCAGCGAGCACGATTCGGTCGCTGTATCCAGGATCAATCGGATCATCCGATATGACGCATCGTGCCTGTTCGACGACGCTGCCGTCCGCAACGGAGAGTCAGGGCTGCGTCGAAAAGACGAATAACCTGGCGCCTCTTACCACCCTTCGGTTTCGTGAACCTGTTTCCAGATGAGTCCCGGTGCGACGCGACGCATGATTGCGCCGATCCTCGTTCCCTGCCCCGGATAGACCATGAATCGGCCACGCTCGAGGCAGCGCTCGATCTCGTCGAGGACCTCGGCGGGTTCCATCGGCGGCCTTGAATCCAACATCTTCGGCCAATCATCATTGCGCCCGCGCTGGAGGAGTGGTGTAGCCACCGCTGGTGGGCAGACGCAGGCGAAACGCACGCCGCTGTCGCGGTTCTCGTGGTACAGCACCTCGGTGAAAGCGCGCACCGCGAACTTGCTTGCCGCATAGGCTCCGGTCATCAAGGTTGGGATCCATCCGGACATCGACGCGAAGCTGACGAAGTCGCCGCGGCCGCGCTGCAGCATGCCCGGCAACGCTGCCTGGGCGATGTTCACCAGTCCGCCGTAATTGACGTCCATG
>JANQHZ010000137.1 GCA_028282445.1 Candidatus Binatia bacterium
GCGGACGTATCAAAACAGAGGAAAACGGAGACCGGTCGGGCTTGGCCCGACCGGTCGAGCCCACCGGAGCGCGAAGCGCGCACGGGGGCAGTTTTCGAAAAAGAGGCGCCGAGGACACAGAGAAGGCGCTCCGTTGTTGCAAGACGCTCGGTGTAAGAGCAGTCTGCCGACGACCTTGGTGAAACCACTGTGTCTCAGTGCCTCCGTGGTGAAAGGAAGATTGAATGACGATGTCGCTGCAGGAAGTTTCCGATCGGTTCGAGGTTCAGGATCTGCTGACCGAGTACGCTCACGCGATCGACCAGAAGGATTGGGACGCGCTCGATGACATTTTCACCGAGGACGCGTTCATCGATTACTCGGTGATGGGTGGCGCCAAGGGGAGCTTGCCGGAGATCAAGAAGTTCCTCGCCGAGGCGATGCCGATCTTTCCCCACACCCAGCATCTGGTGGCCAACATGCAGATCAAATTGAACGGGGACGAGGGCACCGGCCGCATCATGTGTCACAACCCGCAGGTGATGGATATCGGCGAGGGCAAGCGCCACGTATTCCTGCTGGGCTTGTGGTACCTCGACAAATACGTGCGCACCGCGAAGGGCTGGCGCATCAAGGAACGGGTGGAGGAGAAGTCGTGGGGCCTGAATCTACCCAAGGGCCTCGAAGGCCTGATGGGGGATTGAGTTTCTCACCACGGAGGCACCGAGACACAGAGATTCCGTCGGTCGGAGGTGGCTTGTTGGTCTGTCGCACGAGGTCGGGTGCGGGGGCGCCTCCCTGGCTACTCTCTGTGCCTCTGTGTCTCTGTGGTGAAACTTTACTCGTCGAGCTTGCCCAGGGTTTCTTCGACTGGGCCGATGAGGCCGGCGGCACGCGGGTAGCCGGCGTACTGCGCGATGTGCATGAGCATCTCGCGCACCTGCTCGGGGGTGAGCTCGCCGTTCTTCACGGCGCTGCTGACTTGGATGCAAAAGGGCTCGCGCTCGCCGAGAGCCGCGATGATTCCCATGGTGACGAGCCGCCGGTCGCGCAGCGACAGCGCCTCGCGTGTCCAGATTTCACCGAAGAGTTGTTCGACCATCACGTCGGCGAAGGGCATCAGGCCTTCGTCGATGACCGGTACGTCCCCACAGTAGACCTTGTTGAGCATCTCGACGCCACGTTTGCGCCGTTCCGAATCCGCCATCGAGGGTTCCTTTCACGGTTTCTTGGTGGAGCGGTCGTTGGCAAACCGGTGCGATCGATACGGAAAGCTTGGAACCGCCGATGAACGCAGATGAACGCAGATCGTGGCCGGATCGGCAACTCCGCGGCGGGCGTTTTCGCGCTCGCGTCGATTGAGATAGTACCGGGCCATGGGCGACGCCAATATCGTCGAGGGGCTGGCTTGGTACTTCGTCTTTCTGTTCTCGGTCACGCTGCACGAGGCGGGTCACGCGTGGGCGGCGTTGGTCGGTGGCGATCCGACCGCCTACGAAGGTGGCCAGGTGTCGATCGACCCGATTCCCCACATCCAGCGCGAGCCCTTCGGGATGGTGATCCTGCCGATCCTGTCGGTCCTGTTGGCGGGGTGGCCTTTCGGGTTTGCGAGCGCGCCCTACGATCCGGTGTGGGCGCGCGCCTACCCCAAGCGCGCGGCGTGGATGTCGCTCGCCGGCCCCGGGGCGAATTTGCTTCTGGTCTTCGTCGCGGCTCTGGTGATCCGTCTGGGGATGGTGGTGGGGATCTTCGACGCCCCGACGTCGATCGGCTTTGCGCATATCGTCGATTCGACGAGCCCGGGGATGATGCAGACGGTCGCGCTTTTTCTGGGGATGTTCTTCACGCTCAACCTGCTGTTGTTCGTGCTGAATATGATCCCGGTGCCACCGCTCGACGGCAGCGGCGCGGTCCCCCTGTTTCTCTCGGAAGATGCGGCGCGTCGCTATCAGGAGGCTTTGATGGGTTCGCCGCTTGCCTGGATCGGAATCATCATCGCGTGGAACGTCTTCGACGAGATCTTCTCGCCGATCTTCGTGGCGGCGATTCGACTGCTGTACCCGGGAATCTACGGGTAGTGGGGCGCCGCTTCGGCGCAGGGGTTTCGGCGAAAGCCGAACGGCTACAGCTGCAGCTCGATACCGGCCCTCGGCCGGATGCCTACTGCGGGAAAGCCGAGGACTTCCTCGTAGTCGCTGTCGGTGAGGTTGTCGATTGCGACGAATAGGCTGACCCAGTCGGCGGCTTGCCAGGCGAGCGCGAGATCGAGGCGGTGGTAGCCGGAGAGGCGTACCCGCTCGTCGCCGGTAGGCGCCGCGGTGTCGATGCTGTCGCCGACGAACAACGCCTGCAGGTGGGCTTCGACGCTGTCGAGCGGCGACCAGGTCGCGCCGAATCCGCCGCGCCAGCGCGGTCGGTTGCGCAAGCGCAGTGAGCCGTCATCGCCCTCGGAGCGGCCGCTCGCGTCGACGTAGGTGGTGTGGACCGTGAGCTCGAGCGTCTCCAAAGGAAGGGCGGTGAGCTCGAGCTCCGCGCCGCGGCTGGTGGCGCTCGCCAGGTTCTCGAGCCGGAAGGTCGTCGCGTTGAAGTCGATCAGATTGTCGACGTCGATGTCGAAGTAGGTGAGCCGCGCGTTCAGGCGATCGTCCCACAGCGACTGTCGCACGCTTGCATCGAAGCCGTTGCTGCGCTCGGGGCGTAGATCCGGGTTGCCGACGATCGGGCGTGCCAGGGCGTAGAAGCTCGGCAACTTGAAACCGCGGCCCCAGCTTGCCTGCAGCTTGGTGTCGGTCTGCTCGACTTCGTAGGATGCTCCCACGCGCGGCAGGAACTCCTCGGAGCGGCTTTCCGGGAGGTCGACGCGCAGGCCGGCGAGGAGGACGACGCCGATCGGAGTCGTCCAGTGGATTTCGGTGAAGGGCGAGGTGACCATGCGGTCGATGTCGATATCGGCGCCGCCGGGAAGAAAGCCCTCGAGGTCGCCTCGGCTCTTTCCGTCCTCGCGGTAGAGATCGCTACCGATGGTGACATTGAGGTCGTCGATGACCTCGACCGTCCCCTGCAGTTGCAGTCCATAGCGCAGGTAGCGTTCGCGTGTGTCCGGCTCGGCCGGCACCTCGACCTCGCCCGGCGCCGAGAAGATCGCGGGGGTGTCGCGCCGTTCGAAACGCCGGTGGAGCATGGTGCGCAACGAGTAGTGGAAACGCTCGGTGGGCGCGTGTTCGAGGCGCAGGCCGGCGTCGAGCTCCTGGATGTCTCGCTTCTCGCGCTCGCGATTGATCGCTTGGTCCTTGCCGCCACTGAAGTCCGGAAACGATTCGGTGTGCGCGTCCGAGTATCGAAAGGTGCCGCGCAGTTCCGCTTCGTCGGTCAGGGCGAGGCCGAGGTGCGAGAGGAATCCACCGCCGCGATAGTCGCCGATCGACTGCGGATCGCCTTCGTCGACGTACGAGCCGCCGAGCGAGAGATCGAGCGGACCGCGCTTGCCGCTCAGGGTGGCGCGGCCGCGGTAGTAGCCCCAACGTCCCCCTTCGCCCTGGACGGAGGCAGAGGTCTCTTCGCTGCCGCGTTTGGGAATCAGGTTGATCGCGCCTGCGATGGCGGCCGAGCCGTGCACCGCCGACGCCGGGCCACGAATGATCTCGACCCGATCGATGTCGATCGAGGAGAGTGTCGCCAAGTCGAACGAGCCGCCGCGCGCGTTGTTTTCGTCGTTGAGCGGAATCCCGTCGATCATCACGATCGTATGGTTTGGGTCGAGCCCGCGCGTATACACCGAGGACCGACCGCCGCGCGCGCCGGGTTGGTCGATGTGAAGGCCGGCGCGGTGTCGGAGCATCTCCAGCATCGCGGACGGTCGCTGCACGCGGATGTCTTCGGCGTCGAACCAATCGACCGTGGCCGGCAGTTGGTTGGCGGCGTACGGCTCGCGCGATCCGGTAACGATGATGTTTTCGATCCGCGTCTCCTCGCGTGGGTCGTCGCGGGGGGCTTCGGGAACACTGTCTTGCGCGGCGCCGCCGGTCGGGACGGCCAGGGCGAGGATGAGCAAGAGTGCTGCGCGGCGCATCGGCTTGGAGTCTCACGCATCGGTAGCCAACTCAAGGCCGGGGAGCTCGGTGGCGGTACTGCGTCCGTTTGAAATTCCGCAACGCACAATACTGCGTCCCCCCGGGAGGAGCAGTCGATGACTGATTGAAACTGCTCCGCCAAGGATCTCCCCCTTTGGAAAAGGGGGATTGAGGGGGATTTATCGAAAGGGGGCGATCTCAAAATCCCCCCGAACCCCCCTTTTTCAAAGGGGGGCAACGCAGTGATGAGAGGATCTTCAGCCCCAGGAAGGGGGGCGAGGAACCGGCTTAGAACCAAACCGACGCACTACCGCAGCCGCCACGCGTTTGCGCCCGACGGCGATCGTGATAGCGACAGCCGATGCGCTGGGCTTCGATCGCAATGGGGGCGGTGTTCGCGTTGGCGGTCGCCGTGCAGTGGAACGACCCGGATCCGTGGATGTGGATGTTGCTGTACGCCGTGGCAGCGGCGTTTTCTCTTGCGGCCGCGTTCGAATTCTACATCCCCGCGCTCACCCTTGCGATCGCGTCGGTCTACGCGGTCGCAGCGCTGTGGACGTTCCCGGCGGTACTGGAGGCGGACCTGGGCGCCTACACGTCTTTCAAGATGCGATCGACCGACGACGAAGTGGCGCGCGAGTGCATCGGCCTGGTGTTGTGTGCCGGGTGGATGTTCGTGGTGTGGTGGCGCGGCCGAGCGAGCGCCGTTTCGCGCTAGTCGCAGGACAGTTCGTCGACGGCGACGCTGTCGATATAGCCGACCAGGGGTGTCGGTCCGCTGGGGCCGGGGATCGTGCGACCCGGTGTTCCCATTCCGCCCGCGACGTAGAGTACGTTGTCGCCGAGGGCGAGGTTGGTGGGGGCGTCGAGTCCCGTCGCGAGGACTTCGACCGTGCGCGTGCGCGGATCGACCCGCAGCAACCGGCCCGAAAACCGGCGGAAGCCGCCGTGACTCATCGGCGTGGCTTCGTCGAGCGTTTCGATCGGGTCGAGGAACTCGTCGCACATTTCCAGGACGTATATCCGACCGCAGCGGTCGATCTCGAGGTCGGTGGGTGCGGTCAGCCGGTCGATCGCGACGGTCGTCTCTCCCGAGTCGGGATCGACACGTACGATCTTGCCGGCGTTGGCGACCAGCTCGTCTCCTTCACCGCCCTCCTCGCCGACAACCGACCCGGAGAACAGCGACACCAGAAGGTCTTGGCCGGACGGGTCGTAGCGCAAGTATCCGGGGACCGGATCTTGTCCGCGATCGAGTGTCGGCAGCTTGACGACGCGATCGGCTCCCTTGCCGGCGCGCAGTCGTATGATCTCGTCGCTAGTGCTCGATGCGGCGTACCAGGCTCCACGGGTCGAATCGAAAGCGATCGAGTTGAGGTTGCCGTGCACCTTGCTCCACTCGTGCACGCCTGCGTCGTCGATTCGGTAGACCAACGAAGGCCCGCCGAAGAAGGCGACGGTTGCCATCGTCTCGCCGCCGCCGGAGGCAAGCGCGGCGGGACCGAACACTTCGTCGCGGCGCACGATGTCGATGGCGTTGGCCGAAGGTTGGCGATCGAGGACGGTTTTTATCTCGTCGTCGGTGATGCGGCCGTTGCGATCGCGGTCGTGCAGGGCGACGATCGCGCCGCTGTCGCCCGCGCCGGTGCCGGCCAGTGCGACCAGCAGGCCGCCACCGGCGACCTCGACCATGCCGCGCGGGTTGTCGAGGCCGACGGCGAAGCGCTGTATGGGGAGCTGTCGCTGGACCGGCCGCTCGGGGATCGAGATCGGTCCCGGCGAGCGGATTGGGTCTGTCTCGCGCCAGGAGCTGGTCGCGCAGCCGGCGGCGAACGACGCGAGCGCAACGATCGCGTGTCGGAGTCGAGAATGTCGCAACACGTCAGCGCGCGGTCCAGCCGCCGTCGACCACCAGGGTCGTGCCGGTGACATACGAGCTTGCATCGCTGGCGAGAAAGAGCATCGCTCCGTCGAGCTCGTCGATGCGGGCGGGCCGGCGCAGCGGAGTGTTGCGTTCGATCCAGGCGATCGATTTCTCGTTCGAGAACATCGTCGTTGTCAGCTCGGTTTCGAAGTAGGCAGGGGCGATCGCGTTCACTCGGATACCGTGCTTCGCCCACTGCACCGCGAGCTCGCGGGTGAGTCCGATCAGCGCCGACTTGGACGCTACGTAGGCTGCCTGGTTGTTGGGGGCGGCGGCGCACAGGCCGTGGATCGAGGCGACGTTGACGATACAGCCGGAGCGGCGCTCGATCATCTTCGGTGCCAGGAGTGTGGAGAGGTGAAAGGTCGCGCGTTGGTTCACGCCGACGATGCGGTCGTATTCCTCGAGCGGCAGCTCCTCGGCGTTGACGCCGCCCTCGCTGGCCCCCGCGTTGTTGACGAGAACGTCGACCCGTTCGCAGCGTTCGTAGGCCTCGTCGACCAATGCGCGCGCCCCGTCGGGGTCGGCGATGTCGGCGGCGATCGAAATCGCGCCGGGGATCTCGTCGGCCAGCTCGCGCAGTCGCTCGGCCCGCCGCGCGACCAGGATCGGGCGCGCGCCGACCGCCGCCGCGACCGCCGCGAAACGGGCGCCCAATCCGCTCGAAGCACCTGTAATCAGTACGGTTTTGCCATCCAGGCGAAAGGGCGCGAGGGGGTCGATGGGAGACGTCATGGCCCTTGGCTATACGACCGAAGCACGGCACGCCAGCGGCTGAGGGTACAGCGGGCTGTAAACTTGCATGGGTCTGAAGATTCGAGTAAGTACGCTTCTGTAGACTTCGTTGTGAGGAGGCAGCCATGGGTGCGCCACAAGGCCAAACCGATCTACCGATCCCGAACGGATGGTTCGCGATCGCGTGGAGTAACGACTTGGTGAAGGGAGGAGTCCAGCGGGCTCGCTACTTCGACCGCGAGATGGTGATCTTTCGCACCCGCGCCGGTGACGTGCACGTGCTCGATGCGTACTGTCCGCACCTGGGAGCGCACCTGGGCGAAGGGGGACGAGTCAAAGGTGACACCATCCGCTGTCCCTTTCACGGTTGGCATTTCGGCGGCGACGGCGTGTGCACCGAAATCCCCTATTCGAAGAAGCCGCCGCCGGCGAAAGCACGGGTGAAGAGTTGGCCGGTGTTGGAGCGCAACGGCTTCATCTTCGTGTGGCACCACCACCGCGAGGAAGAACCGACCTGGGAGATCCCTCAGTTGCCGGAGTTCAGCGACCCGCGCTGGACCGAGCCGCGGCAGTTCGAGCTCAAGGTTCCGGTTCACATCCAGGACATGGCCGAGAACAACTGCGATCCGGTGCACTTCAGCTTCGTGCACGGGAATTTTCGCGGCATCGATTCCGAGGTGATGCCGAGCGAGGAGGCGCACTTCTTCAAAGCGCTGAGCCGCACCACCCAGGAAACCCCCTTGGGCACCTTCGAGACCGAGCTCGAGCGCAACACCTGGGGGCTGGGGCTGGTGTCGGTCGCGACCAAGGGGATCGGTGACGCAGGGCTGATGATGCTGGCCGCGACCAGTCCGGTCGACCGCACTCACACGCACTCTCGCTGGCGCTTCACGGTGACCGAAGACATGGCAGATCACGCCGGCGAAGATTGGATCCACGCGATGTCGCAGGGAGTCATGCAGGACATGCGGATCTGGGAGAACAAGATTCATCGAGCCGCGCCGGTGCTGTGTGAAGCCGACACCGAGCTGGCCTTCTTTCGCAAGTGGGTGAGGCAGTTCTACCCCGACAACGGCAAGCGCTCGGCGGCGGCCCGTGCCAACGGTTCCGAGGCGCGCGCATGAGCCGACTGCTGGTCATCTCCTCCGATTGTCACGCCGGGCTCCCGGCGGCGCGTTATCGCGAGTACGTCGACCCCGAGCACCGCGAGACCTTCGACATGGCCCTGCCGGTGCAGCTCGAGATGTTGCAGAAGGCTTCCGAGAAGTTTCTCGTCGCCGACATCAACGAGAAGTGGCGCGAGGGTCGCGAAAGCGACCTGAGCGGGGCTTGGGATCACGACGCCCGTATTCGCGTGCTCGACGGCGACGGCATCGCCGGCGAGATCATCTTCCCGGACGGTATCACCGAGATGAACACGCCGCCCTTCGGTGCCGGACTGTCGCTGCCGACCGACGACATCGTCCCGGAGCTCCAGTGGGCGGGTGCTCGCTCGCACAATCGATGGCTCGCCGAGCTGTGCCAGATGGCGCCGGAGCGGCGCGCCGGGGTGGCGGTGGTTCCGGCCCTGTGGGACGTCGCCGAAGCCGTGCGCGAAGTGCAGTGGGCGCGCGAGAACGGCTTGCGCGGCGCGTTGTTGCCCTGCATGTGGGGCAAGCTGTCGCCCTACCACCACCCGAAGTACGACCCGCTTTGGGCTGCGTGTCAGGATCTCGGCATCGTCGTGCACTTCCACTCCGGCGCGGCCCCCACCGACGATTACTTCGGCGGCTCGATGTTCGACGACAACGGCGCCGAGTTGCCCGGCGCGGTCGGCATCTACATTTCCGAGGTCGCTTGGTGGAACGTACGCCCGCTCACCTTCCTGATCTGGGGCGGCGTCTTCGAGCGCTTTCCCAAGCTCAAGGTGGCGATTACCGAGGGGACGTGCATCTGGGTTCCGCAGTATCTCGAGCTGCTCGACCAGCGCTACGAGATCACGCCCTACAGCGCCAAGCTCGGCGACTACACCAGCCACCTGTCGATGAAGCCGAGCGAGTACTTCGCTCGCAACGTGCGCGTCGGCGCGTCATGCATGCCGCGACGAGAGGCCGAGTTGCGCCACGAGATCGGTCTTGGCTCGATCATGTGGGGCTCGGACTATCCGCACCCGGAAGGCTCGTGGCCGCAGACTCGCGAGCAGATGGTGGGAACCTTCCAGGGACTACCGACAGCCGAGCTGGCGGCGATGGTGGGCGGCAATGCAGCCGACTTCTACGGATTCGACACCGCGGCCCTGCAGCCGCTGGTCGACGAGATCGGACCGGACGCGTCCGTATTCGCCGCCTGAACGGCGAGGAGAGGGGAGACCATGGGAACGTTGCGCTACGTAAAGACACTCGACCAGGTACGCAAAGCGAAGGAAGCCGATCCCGAGTTTTTACCGAGCAGCGTGCGCTCGGTTCGCGCCGTGTACGAGACCGACCCGGCGATTGCCGCGGCCTTGCTTCCCAAGCCGCTGGAGCTGGCCGCGCCCGAGATCTGCGTGACCTGTTCGGACGTGGCGATGCACATCTCACCCGAGTTCACCTTCGAGATCGGCTCGATGGTTTTCGGGGTGCGTGCGCGTTACGAGGGTGTCGACGGTATCTATATCATCACCATGCCGATGACCGCTGAGGCGGCGGTGGTCGGGGGGCGGGAGACCTACGGCGAACCCAAGAAGCTCGCCGATATCGATTTCGAGTGGAGCCCGGGACAGGCGTCCGTCAAGGTTGCGCGCATGGGCATGCCCTACGTCGAGATGAGCGGCACCATCGGCGAATCGACCGGACCGCGCGAGTTCGTCGAGCACGCCTACTGCTACAAGGCATTCCCATCCTGCGAAGCGGGCAAGTTCTTCGATACCGATCCCCTGCTGGTTCGCCTGGAGTGGCGGCACAAGCAGACGAATGTCCACAAGATGGACGGAACCATCACCTTGCACGACTCGCCGATGGATCCCGTCGCCGATATTCCCGTCAAGCGACTGTTGAGCATGGAGTACGAAGAGGGCAGCACCCAGAGCAACGGCACGGTGCTGCGTTCGATCCCAGGCGACTGGATCCTGCCGTACCTCCACCAACGCTACGACGACACCTCCGGCGAGGGAGTCGTTTTGGAATAGCCCCCGTGCGCGCTGCGCGCTCCGATGGGCTCAGCGCCTCGGGCTAAGCCCGAGGCGCCTCCCGGTTTTCGTTCCGCTCCGTGCGCGTTCCGCCCGGGACGGGCGACGCATCCTCCTTCACCACTAAGGAATCAGCAACACCTTCCCGGTCGTCGCGCGGCCTTCGAGGGCGCGGTGGGCTTCGGTCGCCTGTTCGAGCGGGAAGGTCTTGCCGATGCGGATCTTCAACGAACCGTTGCCGATCTCGGACAGCACCGCGCCGGCGCGCGTCTCGAGCTCTTCGCGGCTGGCGATGTAGTGGATCAGAGACGGCCGGGTGACGAAGAGCGAGCCGTGGTCGTTGAG
>JANQHZ010000194.1 GCA_028282445.1 Candidatus Binatia bacterium
CGGTTGATCGCCGATCACACCGCCACCGCGATCGCCAACACACGCGCTTTCGAGGAGATCGAGCGGCTGCACCGGCAGCTCGAGCTCGAAAACGAGTACTTGCGCGAGGAGGTTTCGGACGCGCACGCCTTCGGCGAAATCGTCGGCGCCAGCGCGGCATTGCGCAAGGTCGTCGATCAGATCGACCTGGTCGCGCCAACCGATGCCAGCGTGCTGGTCCTGGGAGAGTCCGGAACCGGCAAGGAGCTCGTCGCCCGCGAGATTCACAAGCGCAGCGGTCGCAAGGACCGACCGATGATCCGGGTGAATTGCGCGTCCGTGCCCCGCGAGCTCTACGAAAGCGAGTTCTTCGGCCACGTCAAAGGAGCTTTCACCGGCGCGGTGAAAGACCGCGCCGGGCGCTTCGAGCTCGCCGACGGGGGCACTCTCTTTCTCGACGAAGTCGGTGAGATCCCACCCGAGTTGCAAAGTAAGCTGCTGCGCGTGCTGCAGGAGGGCACCTACGAACGCATCGGCGACGAGCGAACCCGCGAAGTCGACGTCCGCATCGTCGCCGCGACCAATCGCAACCTCAAAGAGGAAGTCGACGCCGGGCGCTTTCGAGAAGACCTCTACTACCGCCTCAACGTCTTTCCGATCGAGGTGGCGCCGTTGCGAGACAGGAAGGAGGACATTCCTCCGCTGGCGACTCGTTTCGTCGAACAGGCAGCGCGCAAGCTCGGCTGCAACCAGCCCCGCCTGACCCAGGCTGCGGTGCTCGAGTTGCAGCAGTACGACTGGCCGGGCAACGTGCGCGAGCTACAGAACATCATCGAGCGCGCCGTCATCACGGCTCGTTGCGGAACCCTTCAGTTCGACCTGCCCGGTGTAACGCCGCTCGGCGCGCCCGCGGAAGAGACGAGCACACCCTCCGCGAACGATACGGAAATCGTGCCCGACGAGGAGATGCGGCGCCGCGAGCGCGCCAACCTCGTCGCCGCGCTCGAAAGAACCGACTGGAAGGTGTACGGCGACGAGGGCGCCGCCGCCCTGCTCGGCATCAAGCCCACGACTCTAGCCTCGCGCATCAAGAAGCTCGGGTTGAAACGTTCCTGAGCCATTCGCCGGCGGACATGGCGATACCCGGTTGTACGATTGACAATCGCGACATCACGTCCCGCATCCTTCCAGCGAGTGTCGCACCGCGGCGATGAGCTCCCCGATCGCAACGTCCTGGTCGCCATCCGAATCGAACGAGAGACATTGCTCAACGTCGACTTTCCCAAGGACAATGCGAATGCCACGAATGAGTTCGGCCACGCCAACCTCGGAGTCTCCGTTACAGTCGCCTACGCAAGGGAGGGGCACACATCGCCCCTCCGAACCGGGAGCGCTGCAGGTCGCATCCGATCCGCAAGAGTCCGCGCAGCAGACCCGATCGAAGACGTCACAGATTCCTGAGGTGCACTGAGCGTCGATCTCGCATCGATCACCGTCGACCCGCCGCTCGACGCACCGTCCATCCGTTCCTCCGCAATATCCGTCTTCGCATGCGGAGTCGCAGCATCTCCCGTCCCGACAGTATCCCGAGGCGCACCCTAGATCGCTGCAGCAGGCACTCCCCGATGGTTGGCCACGG
>JANQHZ010000239.1 GCA_028282445.1 Candidatus Binatia bacterium
CCGCTCAGCAAGCGTCGGCCGGATCGAGGGTTTCGCGCAGCTCCCGTTTTAGGAACTTGCCGCTCGCATTGCGCGGCAAGAGCTCGCGCCGCAACCAGATATAGCGCGGCACCTTGAAGCCGGCGATGCGCTCGCGCACGAAGGCGCGAAGCTCGTCGGCGTCGATCGACTTGCCTTCGGCCACGACTACGGCGGCGCCGACTTCTTCCCCCAGTCGATCGTCGGCAACGCCGAAGACGGTGCACTCGGCGACGGCCTCGTGATCGAAGATTGCCGCTTCGACCTCGGCGCAGTAGACGTTCTCCCCGCCGCGCAGCACCATGTCTTTGGCGCGGTCGACGATGGCGACAAAGCCGTGCTCGTCGATGGTCGTGACGTCACCGGTGTGAAGCCAGCCGTCGGTGATCGTTTCGGCGGTGGCCTCGGGCCGGTTCAGGTATCCCTTGATTACCTGAGCGCCACGCACCCAGAGCTCGCCGGCCCCGCCGGGGGGCACGTCCTTGCCCTGCTCGTCGACCACCCGCCCCTCGAAACACGGCAGGAGCGGACCCGCGGTATGAGGTTTGTCGACGAAGAAGTCGGCAGAGTTCATCGTGATCACGCCGCAAGCTTCGGTCATTCCGTAGCCGGTGCCCGGTCGCGCCGAACCGACCCGGTTGTCGATCTTCTTGACCAGGTCCGGTTGAATGGCGGCGCCGCCGCCGCCGAGCGCCTTCAGGCTAGAGGTGTCGAACTCTTCGAAGCGAGGATGGGCGATGATCTCGCGAGACATTACGGGAACCCCGCTCATGGTGGTGATCTTCTCGCCGTCGATCAGCTCGAGTGCGCGCAGTGCGTCCCATTTGTACATGAGAACGAGCTTGGCGCCGCTCAAGGTTGCGCCGTGCATCACGCAGTTGCACGCGGTTACGTGAAAGAGCGGGGTCACGACCAGGAACGAGGGGTCCACCGCGGGAGCGTCGGGGTCCGCCGGGGCTTTTCTGCCGGCCGCTTCCATTGCCATCGGCACCGCCACGTTCCAGAAACCCATGCTCATGATGTTGTTGGTGCAACCGCGATGGGTAAGCTGCGCCCCTTTGGGTTTTCCCGTCGTGCCTGAGGTGTAGAAGATGCACGCATCGCTGTCGGGGTCGATCGCGACGTCCGGCATGTCGGCCTCGCCGCGAGCGAGCTCGCTCCAGGGGGTTGCCGCGACCGCCGGCGCATCGGTGCGGACCGCGACCAGATGGCGCCCGGCGATGGCTTCGGGGTGGTCGGCCATACGTTCGAGGCGCTCGCGGTCGGCGACGATCACCTTCGGTTGCGAGTCTTCGAGGGCGTAGCTGAGTTCGGGGCCGGTCCACCAGGCGTTCATTCCGACCACGGTGGCACCGATGGAAACCGTCGCCCAGTAGGCGATCGGCCATTCCGGGTAGTTGCGCATGGCGATCGCCACCCGGTCTCCGGGGCGGACGCCGAGCTGGTCGACGAGGTATCGGGCGACCGTCGCGACCGTCGCGTGGGTCTCGGCGAAGCTCGACCGCTCGTCTTCGAAGACAAGGTAGGGCTTGTCGCCGTAGGCAGCCGTGCTCAGCCAAACCTGCCGCATGTCGGCGGGGGCGCCTTTGTAGGCGCGGAGCGGAACCCCGGCGATCTCGATTTGATGGACTTCGAAGGGTCCTCCCGGACCGGTGAGTTGTTTGGTGATCTGGTCGAGCTCTTTGTACACGGTGTTCCCTCGTTCGATGGTTGGCGGTCTGGTAGCGCTCGCTTCCCTATCAGGCTGCGAGGGTAGGAGGCCAACCCCGGCGCCACGCCTCGGGTCAGGCTGGCCGTCGCAGGTCGAGCGCTCGGATCAGCTCGTTGCGCAGATCGCGCGGGTCGACGACCCGGTCGTAGCTGCCGTTGTCGGCGGCTCCCCAGGCGCCGGACTGCTGGGCAATGAGCCGGCGCTTCTCATCTTCGGTCGCCTGGGCCGCTTGCGCGCCGCCGACGGCCGGTACGCCGCCGAGCGAAATTCCCGGGAAGGCGATGGTCACGGTTTGTTTGTCGAAGGGGTTCATCGCCATCAACGAGCTCCCGAAGCCGAAGGCCTTGCGCACCGTCACGTGCAGCTTGGGCGCACGCAGCGCCCGCTGGGCTGCGTACATGTCGGCGGCTGCGCGCAGGGTGCCGGCGCGCTCGGCGTCGGGACCCGGCATGACGCCCGGGTTGTCGGCAAGAAATACCACCGGCAGGTCGAAGGCGGCCGCGACGCCGAGGAAGTGGGTGGCCTTGCGCGCGGCGTCGGCGGTGATGGCGCCGGCGTACACCGAGGGCTGGTTGGCGAGGACCAAGACGGAGTGGGCCCCGAGGCGGGCGAAGGCTGCGATCATCGAACGCCCGAAGTCGGGTTGGACCTCGCACAGGGAGTCGAGATCGACCAGCTCGTCGAGGACCGCGCGCATGTCGTACGGTCGCCGCAAATCGGCGGGGATGAGCTCGAGGATCCTCTCGGAGAGTCGAGCCGCAGCGTCGGTGAGTGCGCGCGGCGGGTCCTCTCCTCGTCTTTGCGGCAGGTACGACAGGAAGCGCCGCGCCAAGCCGAAGGCTTCGTCTTCGCTCGCGACGCGATTGTGCGCAACGCCGCTCTCGGTGGTGTGCATCGAGGCGCCTCCGAGGTCTTGCGGCGAGACCTCGATGCCGAGCGATGCTTTGACCAGCGGCGGACCGGCGGCGAAGAGCGATGCGCCTTCGGTCATCACGATCAAGTCCGCAAACAGGCCACTCAGTGCGCCGTGTCCGGCGGAAGTCCCCAATACCAGGGTGACGATCGGTACCTGCCCCTTGAGATCGGCGAGGACCTGAAGGTCGCTGGGCGTGTACGGGTAGCGCTCGAGTGCGTTCTCAGCACGTTCGCCGGCGCCGTCGAGCATCAGCACGACGGGGACGCGATTCTCCAAAGCCAACCGCGCAAGCCGTTGCCGCTTGCTGGCGTTGACGTGACCGATCGACCCACCCTTGACCGTGAAGTCCTCCGCGATGACCACGACGGGCCGTTGGTCGATGGCGGCGGTCCCACCGACCAATCCGTCGGCAGCGAGCGGGGCGGCTCCCGCCGGGTCTGCGCTGCCGCCGAGCACGCCGTACTCGCAGAAACTCCCGGCGTCGCACAGTCGCTCGATGCGTTCGCGCACGTGCAAGCGGCCGCGCGCTGCCTGGCGCTCGAGTCGCTCGGCGCCGCCCATTTGCTCGGCGCGCGATTGTCGTTCGGCCAACTCTTCGAGCAAGGCGGACCAAGCTGTCGGTACGGATGTCACGAATGCGCTACCTCCGGTGGATTCGCTGTGAAGGGCCACCGTATCGAGTTCGATGGTGCGCCGTCGAGCGGAAGGGCGCCGGCGCTCCCCACTATCTTCTCCGGAAGATTCTCTAGTAACTTGAGCGGATGCAGGGCCGACCGCTTCTCATCTTCGCCGCCGCCGTGTTGATGGCGGCCGTAATGGCGACCGTCATGAGCGGACCGGCCGAGCCGGATCGCTGGCGACCGAAGAGGATCGTACTGTTCAGCGTCGACACGCTGCGCGCCGACGGGCTTGGTGTGTACGGCTTCGACGAGCTGGACATCTCACCGAGCATCGATCGTTGGGCGGAGGACGCAGTCGTCTTCGACCGCGCCACAGCGCCGGCGCCGTGGACCGTGCCGTCGCTGGCCTCGTTCCTGACCGGACGCTTCCCGGGAGAGATGGGTGTGTATACCAACGAGACCGGAATTCCGGAGGGCTGGGCGACGCTCGCCGAGCTGTTCCAGGAGGCCGGATATACGACTGCCTCGTTTGGAAGCCACTCGTTGTTACTGGAAGAGGAGATGGGTTTCCGTCGGGGCTTCGACGAAGTTTACCCGGCCGAGGTCGGTCTCATTCTCGAGGGCGAGCACAAGATCCCGTTTGCCGACGTCGAGCCGGATCTCGAACAATGGCTCGAAAAGCACGGTAGCGAGCGCTTCTTCATCTGGATCCACAACATGGATCCGCACTCCCCGAAAACGCCGGGCAATCCCTATTTCGCCAACGAGGATTGGCATCGCTACGATGCCGAGGTGCGCTGGGTCGACGACAGCTTCGACCGCATCGACCGCCTTCTCACCCAAGCGGGTTTTTGGGGGGACGACTTCCTCTTCGTCTTCACAGCCGACCACGGCGAAGCATTCGGCGATCACGGACTGATGGGCCACCAGGACGTGATGTACGACGAAGTTCTGCGGGTGCCTCTGCTGATCCGCTACAGTGCCATGAAGCAGCCGATGCGGGTCGCCGCGCCGGTCGATCTACTGGACGTCCGGCGCACGATCCTCGACCTGGCCGGATTGTCCGAACCACCGGGGACGCACGGTGAGTCCCTGGTGCCGATCATGGCCGGCGAGCGCCGGGAGCGCGAACGCGCGTTGAGCGTCCAGGCTCGCCACTACTTCGAAGACGGCCATCACGAATACGTCATACGCGACCGTGTCTGGAAGCTCATCGTTCGCACCCCGCCGAGCGAGGATCGGCTCGGCAACGGCTTTCCGACCTGGATGGGCGACCGCGACGACGGCACGTTCGAGCTCTACAACCTGATCGAAGACCCCGGCGAGCGAACGAATCTGGTCGCATCGCATCCCGAGGTCGTGTCGTATCTGCGCAACGCGCTCGGAGACTGGAACGCGACCATCGAACACCCCAAGCGCGAGGCGCCACGCCTGGACGAAGAGGACAAAGCCATCCTACGTCGCCTAGGCTACCAACCGTCGGAAGAAGAAGCCCCGTAAGGCCCTCCGCCAGTAAGCGTCATCCCGCCCGGCAACGCCCGGCTTTGGCCGCGCCGCAAAGCGGGGCATTGGACGCGCCGCGGCGCTTTGGCCGGCGAGCGAAGCGAGCCTTTAGACTAGCGCGCGAAGCGCGCTACACCCAATACTTGTTCAAGAACGCCTTGATCGGCTCGATCAGCTTTACGAAGGTGGGTCGGGCGTGCATGCGCTCGAGAAACGCCGACAGCTTGGGCCAACGGGCGGCTTCCGGTTTGACCCCGGCCGCGCGCAGACTGACGAAGCCGCTGGCGACGGTCAGGTCGGCGATCGAAAGCTTGTTGCCGACAAAGAAGTCCCCGTCGCCGAGCTGGCTCTCGAGGTAGTCGAAGAACACCGGTAGCTCCTCGTCGATGACCTTCTGGATGGCCGCTTCGTCGGGCTCCGCGCCGCCCATCATCGGCTGCAGCACGCGCGCCGCGAAGACCTTGGGCCCGGCGACCGGAACCATGCCGCCGTCGATAAATTCCTCGATCCATTCGATCCGAGCCGACTCGGCGGGGTCGTCCGAATAGAGCGGCGGGTCGGGGTGAAGCCGATCGACATAGCGGCAGATCACCGAGGAATCGTTCACGACGAGATCGTCGTGCCTGAACGCGGGGATACGGCCGAGCGGGCTGACCTCACGGAAGCCTTCCGGCGGGGCGAAGGGGTTGAGATCCTCGTGCTCGAAGTCGAGCCCCTTTTCTCCCATCACCGCCATGACCTTGCGGACGAAGGGCGAGATTCCACTTCCGATGACCGTATACGACATATCTCCTCCTGCCCTCGCTTGATTAATCGGAGTTGCGCTCGAGGAAGTTGGCGAGCGGCGCGTAGATATCGACAGCGCCGGTGTCCTCGGCGACGAGCACGTCGACGTGGGCGATGCCCTCGGTGATGTACACTTCAAATCCGCCCTCGACGCCACCGAAGGTCGGGAACGCCTCGTTCGGTGCGGCGGCATCGACCACCCGTGCAGTCCCGTCGCAGCTCGTCGCCGAGCAGGACGCGAGAGTTTGCGCGTAGGTGATGAAGCTCGCCGGGACCGGTGTAAGTCCGTTGCTGCCGCCGAAGCCGATCACGGGGATGTCGACGTTGCCGGCTTCGACCATGTTTGCGATGTCACGGCGTCCTCGACCGACCGAGAGCGCCGAGGTGTCGAGTCCCAGAGATTGCGAGCAGTCTCCATTTTCCTCGCAACTCGCGCCGACATCGCCGACAGTACAGGTGTCGCTGCCGCCGACGTCGCACACTCCGCTAACGCCGGTCAGCCCGAGTCCGCTCGAAGGATAGTACCAATCGGTGAAATTCGACTCGCCCTCGTAGAAGGTGGTGAGCATTCGCGAGAAGTCGACGACCTCCCGTTCCACGCCCCAGCGACCGGCCGGCAGGTCGGTCGGGACAGGGCCGTTGTCCGGCGTCGCCGCCGGCGGTAGCGCCTGGTCGATGTCGAGCCAAGTTGTCAGCCCTCCGACCACCGGGCCGGCGGCGCCCACCGAGCTCGCCACGAAAGCCGCGAAGCCGGCGATGAGACCGTCGTCGTCGATGAAGGAGCCGAGCGCACCGAGCGCCGTTGCCTGTGGGAGGAACAGAGAGAGAGCGAAAAGCTCGGGGACGAGATCGAAAGCGCTGGTGTCGGGACCGGTCTGGTCGACCTGGAGGATCGCCTGGCCGGTATTCGGGTCGTTGACTGCCTGAATGGCGATCACGTCTCCCGCGGCGAGCAGCTGCGGGTTGAGCAGACCGGCCGCGTACGCGGTCGTCGGTTCTGTACACTTGGCGTTGCCGATGCCGAGGCAGTCGATCGCTTCGGTTGCGATCGTACACGGCGTGGTCCCGTCGGCGCAGCGCGGCGCGTCGTCGCGCACGGCGCCGAAGAGACCGCCGTCGAATTTGTCCTCGATGCGGTCGAGGGTGTCGGCGCTGGGTGTCGAACCGAGCGATCCGCCGCCGCCTTCGAGCAGCACCAGTCCCTTGAGCTTGGCGTATCCGGGCTCGGCCGGGCCCCCGCCGGTTAGATCGAAGTCGGTGGCCGCATAGCGGGCGGTGAAGCCGGTGCCGGCGGAGTGTCCGCCGAGGAACACATTGCTCGTGACGGTTAGCGCTTCTTCTACGATGGCATCGATATCTTGCGAGAAGACGAGCTGGCTCCAGTTGGCGATGAATGGAACGTGGTTCGAGGTATTGTGAAACTCGGCCCGACGGTTGGGGCCGGAGACCAACTCCGGGCTCAGGGGAATACCGAGGGCGCCTCCGTAGAGCCAATCCATCGCGATCTGCGGGTCGAGCAGGCCCTCCGCGATCTCGAGCCCTTCGGTGTCTTCGAGCTGGTTGGATCGGCGGTCGTACGCCCAGACTTCGATGACCTGGCCGTGGGTCGCGGCCGAACGGACGATCATATTCTCAGCCAGGATCTTGAAATTGTTGCCCCCGCCCTCGAACCCGGGCACCAGGACCAGGATCGCGTCCGGCGTCGATGCGGGGAGGCCGTCGTGGAAGCGAGTATAGGTCGCGTTGTTGAGGGAGAACGAGGTCCCGCCGAACTGAGTCACCAGCTTCGGGTAGTCGTTGGCGTCGACGCCGGGGCTACCCGGGGTGTCCGTGGGTTGGGCAGCGCTGGCGACGTGCAGCGTCTCGAACACGACCGGGGTGCCGCAGCTTCCGTTGGCGCTGCCGTCGTCGAAAGTGTCGCAGTCGACTGCGAGGTCGTCGGCTTGATTGAGAGTGAGACAAACGCGACAGGTGACGCGCCGGTCGATGCAGTCGCGCAGCGCGGTGCCGGTAAGGCCTGCGCAGAAGCCGGGGAAGGCATCGTTCGAATCGACGGCGGCGCATCGATCGTCGATCGTCTTGCCCAACTTCCCCACCGCTTTGGCGATCTTACCCTTGCCGTCTCCGGCGATGGACTCTTCCGTCGCGCCGTCGTCGACGCAGACCTCCAGGTCGTTGGCGGACATCGCTCCCGCCGGGACCGGGTCGCGGCCCTCCTTGAGAGCGCGCTTCTTGCACTTGACGAATTCCTTGATCTTGGTCGCTGCCAGCTTTTCGTACCGCTTGCTGACTTGCTGTTGGCACTTGCATCCGACCTTGTCGTCGTCGCAGGGGATGATCGCCGCATCGAGCCGAGCGCCGAAAATGTCGCCGACCAGTGCGACGGACTGATCCTGCGCGGCAGCGTTGACCGTGGCGGCGGCAGTGCCGGGCGGAATGCCGAAAGCCGGCGGGTCGATCAGGCATCGTTTGGTGTAGTCGTCCTCGGTCTTGTTCTTCGCTTTCAGGACCTTGCCCTTGGCGTCCGCAACGACGCACTGGTCGGCGGTCTGCATCGGGAGCAGTTTCGCCTTGCCGGCGAATTTGATGCACTTGGTGTTTTCTTTGCCTTGCGTCTGGGCGACTTTGGCGCCGCGCTTGTTTAGCGCGTTGATACATTTCTGCTGATCCTTCGAGACGGCAGCTGGCGCGGGATGGCTGAGAACGGTCAACGCCATCAGTGAGAGAGCGAAGCAACTCGAAATCGTCCTACCGTACATGGTTTCCCCCTGTCCTCGACTGGGACTGAATTGATTTTCCCCTGTTTCCGAAACGCTCTGGAGCGGATCCGGCCAACTAACGCTTACACTGTGGAGGAGGTCTGGCAAGCGTCGGCTCCGCTCCGGCGCAGCGTCGAGAGGATCCCCGGTGCGGGGGCAACTCGCAGGGCCGCTTGTGTAGCTTCGACGCAAGTGGAAGAGGGTAGGCAGTGGCCTGTGTTCCGGTACCTTGTCATGGAACGGTGCGTCACGCGTTCGACCTTTCGTCCACCAGCCAACCAGGTGTCCTCGTGAGAGCCGATTCGATGTTTTGCGTCCCGTTTTCCCCGTCGTTACGCCGCGTACGGCCTTCTTCGATCCGAATGGTCGCGACCCTGGCGTGGCTGGCCCTGTGCCTGTTAGCCGGATTGGCGGCGCCCGCTTCGAGCCAAGACGCCATCGGTCCGAAGATCGATGCTGCATTCGTTGCCGAACGCAAAGCCAACGTCGAAGAGAAGCTGGCGGCGCTCGGGCCCGCGCCGGCCGACGGTGCGGAGGCTGCCGACGTAGCCGAGGTTCGCACTACCCTCGCACAAATCGTCGCGACGCTGGGATCGATCGAGCTGTCGATTGAGAATCGGCGCCGCTTCGAAGAGCTGACAGAAGGGATTCCCTCCCAGCTGAGAAAGCTGGCGGTGGACCGTCAGGCATTGGAGAGGCAACCGACCGCGCGCCGGGAGGACGCGAGTGAGGCTGCGCTCGAAGACTACCTGCGACAGCGCGACAACGCCCAATCGGCGATCGACCAGATCGTCAGCGACGCGAATGCTGGCGACGTTCGAGCCGCCGCGATCGCCCGGCGGCAAGAAGAGTTTGCGGGGCTGCGGGTGCAGCTGCAGAGGTCGCTGAAGGAGGCGCGCGAAGGTGGCGACAGCGAAGACCGGGGGCTGGGGCTGCTGCGAGTCGAGCTTGCCGAGCTGAGACTTGCCGAGCTCAACTTTAGCGACGAGGCACTTCAGGCCGAGCGCGAATGGCTGATCGAGCGCACTCCTCTGGTGGACGACAGCCTGATGCTCGCAAAGCAGCGACTCGAAGCAGTTACTGCCGACCTGCGGGTGATCGAGAGCGCGCTCGGTGCCGATCTCGAACAGCGACGCGAAGATCTGCGGATCGCCGAGGCGGACCTGACTCGGCAGTTGAGCTCGGCAACCGACCCGGTGCAAGCGGCGCAGCTCGGGTTGCGGCTCGAAACCCTGGAAGTTCGCCGCGCGACTGCCCGCTTCGGAGAGGACTATGTGCGCCTCAACGAGTTGATCGACTTGCAAGGGCAGCGCAGTACCCGCGTCGAACGCATCCTCGAGCGGCTCGCCAGCTTGGTCGAGAAGTACTCGGAGGGAGAGGCAATCGCGCAGCGGTTGCTCTCGCTTCTCGACCGCTTGGCGGAGGAACGGGGCGCGGGAGCGGACGAGGCAGCGAGGTCCTTCGAGTCTCGGTTGCCGGAGTTGAATGCCGAGCTTTTCCGCATCGACGACGAGCTCTACGAGTTCGATGAGAGCTTGGCGGCAAAAATCTCCGAGCTCGAGGGCGAGCTTGCCGTTCGGAGTGAGGCGGAGACGGCCGCTGTCAAGAAAGACCTGCGCGCGCTGGCCAAGGCGAAGAAGACGGCCCTGCGCGAGAACCAGGAAGTGGTCGGAAAGATCGTCGATGGTGTCAACACGTTGCAGGCGATGGCGAAGGCGCACCGCAAGCTGATTGACGACTCGTACCGCGAAGCGCTCGCCAAGATGTTCTGGATCCGCAACGCCGAGCCCTTCAATGCCTCGGTGTTGGCGCGGGCGCTTTCCAGCCTGGGGTCCGCAACCGCCCGATTTTGGGATGTCGTGGTCTGGGAGTTCGAGCAGGTCAAGTCGGCCCTCGCCCGTACCGGCAGCGTCTGGCTTCTGGTGGCGGTTGTCTTTTTCGGTGTCCCCTGGGTCGCGATCAGGTCGTATCGTTGGTTCGGTCGCCTGGCGGAGATGTCTCTTGCCGAACAGACTCAAAGAGGCGAGGCGCCCGGATTGAACCCCGCGCTGGGCATTCTCGCCCAGGCTGCGGTTTGGCCGCTGTACATCATGCTGTTGGTGTGGCTGTGCGCGGAGGGCCTCCCGGACGTACATCCACCGCTGATGGTCGCGCTTCTGGACGGCGGTCGCAGTTGCGCTTTGATCCTCGGGATCTACTTGTTCGGAAGGCGGCTCTTTCGTGACGACGGTTGGGGGCAACAGTTCTGGGAGCTCGAGCCGGAGCTCTGCGCGTTTCTGCGGCGGGCGCTCTTCTTCGGAAGCTTGGCCTGCTTTCTGCTGCTGGTGCCCCGGCAGATTCTGCTGGACGCTCCTGGTTCGACAGCACAGACGGCCGGTAGCGTCGCTTTGGCACGCGTGCTGTTTGTGATTTTTCAGTTGATTGCGATTGCGCTGGTCGCGAGTCTTGGTCGTCGCAGCAGTCCCTTGATGCACCACATCCTGGACGCCAGCCATCAGCGCGAGGGTTTTCTCTGGCGCACCTGGCCGCTCCTCTACGCCGGGTTGCTGGCAGGCCTGGTTTTCGTCTTGGCGCTCGACCTGCTCGGTCTTCGATTTGCCGCCACTCGACTCTGGACTCAGACCTTCAGCTCGATTGCCGTCATCCCGGCGCTGCGTTTTTTCGTCGCCGTCTATGTCATCTTGCTTCTGCAGAAGCTCGTGGGCCTGCTGAACACCCGAGCCGAGCAGGTCGATGGCGCGGATTCGTCTACCGAGGTGTCGACCGGTCGCGCCTTCGCCTTTATGCGCATCTCGGTCAATGCGTTGTGTATGGCCCTCGCTTTCGCGGTGATCCTCGAGATCTGGGGGCTGCGAGTATCCGAGAGTCTGACCTCGCCGTTGGCGTTCCAGGTGGTCGCGCGTGGATTGAGCGCACTCGGCGTGGCTGGACTCGCATTCATTCTCGTGCAGCTCAGCAAGGCGATTGCGAGCGGCGTTCTGCGCCCTCGCATCGAGGGCGGCGTCACCTTCGAGGCCGGTCGCAAGTTGCGAACCCTGGCGCCGTTGATCCAGACGACTTTCAACGTGATCGTGGTCTTCTTGGCGGCGGCTGCGATCCTGCGAGTCGTCGGTTTCGATACCGGGCCGGTCTTGGCGGGTGTTGGGATCCTCGGCTTGGCCGT
>JANQHZ010000247.1 GCA_028282445.1 Candidatus Binatia bacterium
GGAATTCCGGGGATACCGAGGTGCTGCTGGAGTACGCAGGCGCTCGAAGGCATGTCGTAGTCGGGGCTCAGCGTCGCGAACAAGATGCAGTCGATCTCGTCGGCGTCGACACCGGCCCGTTCGAGGGCCTCGCGCGCCGCTTCGGCGCCCAGGCCGGCAGCGCCGATGCTTTCGCGCACGTGATGCCGCTGCTTGATTCCAGAGCGCTGCTGAATCCACTCGTCGTCGGTTTCCATCAACGAGGAAAGATCGTCGTTGGTGACGATCTCGGGCGGAACACAGCGACCAATCCCGCGAATTCGGGTTCTTCCCACGGTTGCCATCACGCGAACTCCAACACGGCGGCGCCCCACGCATAGCCGGCGCCGCAAGCGGCTAGGCAGACGCGAGCACCGCTGTCGATCCGTTGGGCGGCTCGCGCGCGATCGAGCGCGACCGGAAGCGATGCCGCGGTCAGATGCCCGTACTCACGACCGGCAACGACCGAGCGACTGTCGCCCGCGCCGAGTGCCTTGGCGGCGTCTTCGGCGACTTCCGGAAAGACATGACTCAAGACGTACAGGTCGATGTCGTCCGCATCGGTTTCGCACGCCGTCAGAGCCTGTCGAACGATCTCGACCAACTTGTCGCGGCCAAAGCTCGCGACGTGGTCGCGGTCGATCCTGAGAAAGTGCTTCCCTTGCGCGAAGTCCTCCGGGGTGAGACGCCGCGGGTACCGCTTGCTGGTAGGGCTCTCAATCCAGAACTTGTCAAAGTAACGTCCGTCGGCTCCGCACTCGACCGCCGCCAACCGCGCCACCCCGTCGCCGGCCGCCAGTGCCGTAACCGCGCCGCCGTCGCCGTACAGGCTGCGGATCGGCAAGCCCGCGTCCGAAGGATCCATCGCCGAGGAATGCACCTCGGCGCTCGCCAACAAAACGCGCTCGTACTTGCCCGAGGCGATCAGGTCCTCGGAGATCGCCAACCCCATCAGGTAACCGGCGCACTGCCCACGAACGTCGAGCGCCCCGATCGTTCCGCCGCCGAGCTTGTCCTGAAGGAAGCAGCCGGCGCCCGGAAACGAGATGTCGGGCGTCATCGTGGCAAAGACGATCATCTCGACCGAGTCGGTCGTCCACGCGGCCTCCTGCAAGGCGGCGACCGAGGCCTCCAGGGCCAATTCCGAAGGTCCGCAAGGCGACGGAACCGTCGCCCTCGGCTCACCTGCAACCGTAACCACGGGCGGAAGCTCGTGCCCCAGGCCGCGGATGGAAATCGTCATAGCCTCGCGACCCGCGTACTACGTCCGAGGACGGCGCTGATTCGGCGTCCGATCATGGCCTCCACAAGCGCAGCACGCGCCCGGATTTGCAAACCGCCGATCGCGCTACACCTTGCGCGGCAGCGCGATCTCGAGATTCTTGCCCTCGAAGCGGTGACGAAAGCCGACCGGCTTGTTCGGAAGCTTGATGTTGGTGGTGAAATCCGGCGGGAAGGCGGGCGAGACGGCTGCGATGCGGCGCACGTTCTCGTCCACCACCTTGCCTTTGATCGTGAGCTGGCTGCCGCTGAGCGAGATCTTGTAATCGTAGTCGGGCATTTCGTCGCCGACGCCGAGCTCTTCCTTGGTCGCCGACGGCGGCACCGTGCGCGGGAACTCGAACTCGACCATGCAGCCGTTGAGATCCTCGTTGACCCGATACACTTCTCCGTAACGCCGCTCGCGTTCGAGCTTGTCCTCGAAGCGCGGATCGTTGAAGCCGTCTTGCCCGACGCTCCCCTGGTTCTCCGGGCGCCCAGCCAGGCTGGCGATCGGTGCGGCCAAAGGCGCCAGAGGCAACCCGTAGGCGGCGGCCCGGTAGACGACGTCCTCGACCGGGGCGCCGCGGAAGCTCTCGCGCATCCGCCACACCGACTCGATGATCGCCGCAACCACACCAAAGAACAGCAGCCACTTCAGCTGATCGCTGAACACCGAGCGGTCGAAGGCAATCGCGCCAACCGCCGCGAACATCACCGGGTACAAGATGATGTTGTGCAGCGCGTTCAATCCGGTCGCCCCGGCCGCCGAGAAGAATCGCCGGTCCGCAACCGCGCGCTCGATCTGACGCTTTTGGTTGAAAGGCAGAGCTCCCAGAATCGGCTGCGCGAGGGCGATCGCCAGCTTGCTGAACGACGGTTTCGCCACCCAACCCATCTCGAGCTGGCGCGATGCCTCTTCGAAGCTCATGTCGAGCTCGCCGGGAAACTTCTTCTCTTCTCGCGACGCCGGCGCCGGAGGCGCCGACAAGGGTTTCTCGACCGGCCCGCCGGCCTTGGCCGCCGGAGCCGCAGCGGCAGGAGCAGCAGCGGCAGGAACCGCGGCAGCCGGCTCGGCCGCTGCGGGAGCGGCGGCAGCCGCCGGTGCCTCGCCGTCCGCACGCCCCGGGCTGAAGCGGGATGGAAAGTTGTCGGGAAAAGCGGTGCCGGGATGCAGCTCGCGGGCGCGCTGGATCAGCACCTCCTCCGATTCCGGGATGTCCGGATTGGGGATGCACACATCCACCGGGCAAACCGCCGCGCACGCCTCTTCGTCGTGGAAGCCGACACATTCCGTGCACTTCTCCGGAACGATGAAGAAAACATCCTGAGAGAGAGCCGCCTGCATCGCGCCGTTGAGCTCGAATTCGACCCCGCCCTGGAAAATGGCGGTGTTCGGACATTCCGGCTCGCAGGCACCACAGTTGATGCACTCCTCCGTGATCATTGTGGCCATCGGTAATCCCCTTGCGCAAACGTCGACGTTAAACGTCGTTCCTATCGTTTTCGCCC